>CAYZYB010001134.1:0-2327 GCA_964481505.1 uncultured Planctomycetaceae bacterium
TCTATTGTGTGAAGCGTCCACGAATCGCCGGCGTGCGCGGCAGCAAGACAGAATACCGTCTGTAGGACAACAAGGGCTTTGATCGGCATTGGTTCACCAGCAGAAAATTCCCAACGACACTGCCGCCTTGCTATTTTAATTTTGCTCCGGCAAGCTTATGCACGGCCTTCCATTCCTTTTCTGTGACAGGCGTGATGGACAGTCGGCTGCCTTTGCTCATCACTGCCATTTCTGACGTCACAGCGTCAAGCTTCATTGCGTCGCGAGTGACTGGTGTGTCAAACACCTGCAGCAGCTTCACATCAACCATGTACCATCGCGGATTCTCCGGATCGCATTTCGCGTCGTAGTACTTGTGAGTTTTGTCGAATGCAAAGTGGTCCGGGTAGCCGTCTTTGACCACTTCTGCCGTTCCCGCGATACACATCGGGGCAATTCTGCTGTGATAGAACAACACTTTGTCGCCGACCTTGATGTCATCTCGCAGCATGTTGCGAACCTGATAGTTCCGCACGCCTTCCCACGTCGTTCGTTTGTCCCTGGCAAGATCCTGCACGGAAAAGACGTTGGGTTCTGACTTAAACAACCAGTACTGTCGCTTGTTGGTCATGAGAGCGGAATGTTCCTTCTGCAATTGAATTTTGTCGACCGGAGGATTCGTCCACGTATCGGCGAACAGTCTCTTAACTGGCTATGATCGAACCAGGTCTGCGTCTTCAACCTTCTTCGCAACCAGTGACACATTATGCCCGCCAAACCCAAAGCTGTTGTTGATCACGTACTTGACGTCTTTTTGCACGGCAGTGTTGGGGACGATATTCAAATCACATTCCGGGTCCGGTGTATCGTAGTTGATTGTTGGCGGCAGAAGGCCGTAAGTCAGGGCCATGCAGCAGGTCGACATCTCGACAGCACAGGCAGCTCCGATCATGTGGCCCAGCATGCTCTTGATGGAACTCATGTGCAGCTTGTAGGCATCGTCGCCAAAGATCTGCTTCAGGGCTGTGGTTTCCATGCGGTCATTGTATTTCGTGCTGGTTCCGTGAGCACTCACGTACGTTTCGCCGCCGATTTCAGTCGGATCAAGTCCGGCTGCCGAGATTGCCTGTCGAATCGCCACTGTCGCCTGGCGTCCTTCCGGGTCCGGCTGCACCAAATGGTAGGCATCGCTTGTCGACGAACCGCTCAGCACTTCAGCCCATGCTTTGCCGCCGCGTTTGCGGAGGTGTGATTCGGTTTCGAAGATCAATGCAGAAGAACCTTCTGACATAATGAATCCGGATCGGTCGGTGTCGAACGGTCGCATAGAACTCTTGGGATCGTCGTTGCGATTTCGGCACATCGCCTTCATGTTGGCGAACGAAGCGATTCCAAGTCGAGTCAACGACGCTTCTGTGCCTCCCGTAACAACGACGTCGGCTTTGCCGTTACGAAGATAATCGATCGCGTCAATCATCGCATGGCCCGACGATGAACAGGCACTGCTGGTCGTGTATGCGGTGCCACGAATCCCGAACGCCAGACTGACATTGCCGGGAGGCGCATTTGGCATCAGCATCGGAATCGTGAACGGGCTAACACGAGAGGGTCCCTTGGTTAGCAGTCGTTCCATCATGAATTCGTAGGTTTCCAGCCCGGCCAGACCAGCTCCCAAAATCACCGCCGTTCGTTCTCCGATGTCTTCCGTTGGCAGTCCCGCATCTTCCAGAGCTTCGTGAGCCGCCAGAACGGCGAACTGACTGGCGCGGTCCATCTTCTTAGCACTCACCAGATCGTTGACGTTGATTCGCGACTTGTCGTATTCGCGAATTTCACCGCCAATGGTCACGGGCATGTCGGTGGTGTCGTGAACCTCCAACGTGTCGATCCCGCACGCTCCGGATGTGATGTTCTTCCAAAAAGTCTCTCGATCGTTCCCGAGGCAGGTGGCGAACCCGAGTCCCGAGATAAAGATGCGTTCCATGTTGGCTTCCGAATTTCCGTATTCTCTCGCGTCATCCAGTGGATCTGAATCGCACTTCGTTGCGCTGGATTTTGTTCGCGGATTGTGAATGTAAGTGATGCCACGTAATACAGCAGATTGACGCGAAGCTGCAACGTTCCCGCCCGTGAAAACCGACCAACAAAGCGAAATCGCTGGCAATTCTCTACTTTAGCGACTACTTCGCGGGCACTTCCAGCCCGCTGCCCGTGAGATGGTACACGGCAAATGTCGCCAGCCAGTGCTCTCCTTCATAATGACCACTGTTCACATACGACAGCCCGATCGTTTGGTGAGACTGCACGGCTTTCGCCAACAAATCAGCCCGAGGGTCAGCCTTTGGAAG
>CAYZYB010001135.1:0-2325 GCA_964481505.1 uncultured Planctomycetaceae bacterium
CCGTTATTTCGACCTGTGCAATTTCCTGTCTGAACAACGGTGTTGAAGTCGTGGGAATCAAGCACGGCTATTCCAGCCTGATCGATTTCAGCGAAGACAAACCACTGGAAGAAGGCAAAGGCTACATCGACCTGAACGAAAAAATGTTGCGGCGCACTCGCAGCAAGCAGGGCATTATCATCGGCACCGCGCGAGCGAACCCTGGCAAATTTGTTAAAGGCCCCGCCGACATTCAGGATGCAGAAAAAGTTGAGCCGCTGAAGCGAACCTACGAAGGTCTGCGGTCACTCGGCGTTGACGCTCTGGTATCTATTGGTGGCGACGACACGCTAAAAACTGCTAATAAGTTCAAGCTTTACCAGGACACTCTTCCTGAAGGCAGTGCCAAAATCCCAGTCGTTCACGTGCCCAAAACAATCGACAACGACTACATGGGAATCGATTTCACCTTCGGTTTCTTCACAGCCGTCGAAACACTCGGCACAGAAATCCGCAATCTGCACGCAGATGCGGAAGCCAGCCGCGCTTACTTCATGGTCGAAAGCATGGGACGCAGTGCAGGCTGGCTGGCCTATGGTGCCGCCATTTCCGGCGAAGCCAGCATGGTGCTCAGCGTTGAGGACATGACCGACGACCTGCTGCTGCCCGAATCGACGGCAGATCGCAAGATCATGGATATCGAAAAGGTCGTCGCCAAAATCGTCCGTATGATTCGATTTCGTCAGGAAAATCTGGGCAAAGAATACGGCGTCGTTGTTCTTGCTGAAGGCCTTGCCGAATACCTTTCTGACGATGTCCTCAAAGATATTCCTCGCGACGACCATGGCCACATTTCCGTCGCTCACGTGGACCTCGGGAAAATGTTCGCCAAGCGAGTCGCCGCGGAATTCGAACGTCAAACCGGCAACAAGAAAAAGATCACCGGCCTGCAGCTCGGATACGAATCACGCTGTGCTCGACCGCAGGCCTTTGACGTACTCCTCGGCAGCCAACTCGGCGTCGGTGCCTACCGCGCACTCTGCGAAGAAGGTCACAACGGCGTCATGGTCTCTGTCTCCGGTCAGCTGGATCTGCACTTCGTCAAATTCGAAGAACTCGTCGACCCGGCAACACTCGTCACCGTCGTCCGCTTCATCGAAAAAGACAGCGACTTCCAAAAACTCGCCCGCTTCCTCGAAACCAAAGTCCACGACTAGCCGAGACGCCTCGGCAGGCGATGGCGTGGGACGATGGGTTTCTGCGTGGCACGTGGAATCGCCGAGCGGGTGGTTTGACAGGAATGCGTCAATTCAATTCCACTTGTGTTGAATTGGGCCGGGGTTGGCCGGAGCTTTGTGAAGGACTCCTGCGGTTAGCAGGGGAAGTGACTTTCCGACGATTGCGAGACAGAAATGAAATGAGCCCGGACTTCTTTTGGAAACCGGGCTCATCGCTTATCCGAATCAACCAGAGAGCACTTACGGCAACTCAACCGTCTTTAGATCCAGCGAACCGTTGTTATCAAGAAGCACAACGGCGTGGGTTTCATTCAGTTTGTCCATCTGCACAACGCCGCTCATCGACTCAACACTTTCGTAGCTCTGACCGGCAACTCCGCCGCCGCGAACAGGTTCTGTCAGGCCTTTATTTTCCGTCAGGCCAGCGGTTGAAATTTTCATAACTCCACGAGCGGAGTTGCTGAGCAATAAGTATTCAGCGCCGTCTTTGTCGTAACTGATCATGTCCAGTGGGCGATTCCGATTGCCTAGCTCAGCAACAGTTGTCGCTTTCACTTTTTCACCGGCGGCGTCCAGCGCATCCAGTGGAATCTTTACCAGTGGAGTGCACACGTAGGCGCCCAACAAATTCGGTTTGCCGTCGATCATCAACGGTACGAATGTTCGCATCGCAGAATTTTCTTCTTCCTGGCCATGCGCGGCGTGATAAATCTGAACTCCGATACCGCGATCAGATTTCGCAAACGGAAAGTCCAGTTCACGAACGCTGGAAGGAGACCCCTTCGTTCGCAGGCCAGAAATCAGCACTTTGCCTTCGAAGAAAGCAAGGTCTGTAATTGCATCATTGCGATGGTTGCGTTTGCGACGCCCCTGGCCGGTAACTTTGTCATCGGGAACGTCTGAAAGTGTGGCCTTCGAAAACGGTATTTCTTTCAGAGAGACCTGAGACACTTTTCCGGCACCATTAACCTGGACGATCGCAGGTTTGCCAGCAGCTGACACAGAAACAAAGACGTTGCCGGTGGACGGATTTGTTGCCATGTCGTTGATGGTCGCTTTGCCGCCAACAACGTCACTAATCTTACCGGCAAGGTCGGCAACATTGATC
>CAYZYB010001136.1:0-2325 GCA_964481505.1 uncultured Planctomycetaceae bacterium
ACAACACCCAATGAAACCTACGCACTCACCGGCCTGAAGGTCAAACTGCAAAGTCCGCTGCCAAAGACCATGGTAATTGAACTCGCCAATGGCGGCGACGGATACATCCCTCCAATCGAACAACATCTGCTCGGCGGTTACAATACCTGGCCCGCTCGATCGGCCGGCCTTGAAGTCCAGGCAGAAACAAAAATCACCGAACACGCATTGCAGCTTCTGGAACAGGTCACTAACAACAAACGACGCGTTCACCGGCAGAGCTCTGGTCCGGCTGCCGTCGCCATTCGCGATGCAAAGCCGCTGGCATGGTGGAGACTGGACGAAATGGAAGGTCCGTGGGCCGCAGATTCGACGGGCAACGAACATCATGCCGTTTACGAACCTGCCATCGCCAGATTTCTGGAAGGCCCGAAGTCTGACATGCTGTGTTCCAACGAAGAAACGAACCGTTGCGTCCACTTCGCAGGAGATCGGCTGCACGTCAAGCTGAGTGATATCCGTCACTCGTCAGACTATTCTGTGTCAATGTGGTTCTGGAACGGCATGCCAAACAACGCTCGCGATGTAACCGGTTGGATGTTCTCCCGCGGCCGCGAAAACGGCGCGATCGCTTCCGGCGACCACCTCGGACTTGGTGGCAAGAGCTCAAACCCTGGGCGACTGATCTATATGGGAAGAGACGGCGAACCGGCCGTCGGCAAAACCGAAATCCCTCGATGGACCTGGAATCATGTCGCATTCGTACATAAGGACCGCGATGTGCGAATTTACCTCAATGGCCGCCAAACTCCGGAAATCATCAGGCAAAGGAACGAACCTCTGCGTTCTGACAGTAGCGACTTCTTCTTCGGCGGTCGTTGCGACAACTCTGCGAACTGGGAAGGCCGGCTGGATGAAATCGCGGTCTTCGATCGAGCGTTGAAGCCTGCAGAAATCAAAGACCTGGCCGCAGCATCCACGGCTGCAAACTGATACTCTTCGTCAATGTTTCGCAACCCACAACTGTCCGGAAAAATCCTGTTCCCGTTTTGCCGCTCAATGAGCCGCATGTTGAGTGCCGGCGTTGCAGTACGCAAGGCGTTGAAGACAGCATCGGTGAATTCACGAGATTCACGGCTTACGGAATCTGTCAAAAAGGCATCAAAGCAGATCCGCAAGGGAGACGACCTCACCCACGCTTTCCGATCTCAGGACAAACGCTACCCGCCATTGTTTCTCGACTTACTGAATGTTGGAGAACTCACCGGGACGACTCCGGAGATATTCGATGCCCTGGCCGACTACTACGAAGCCAACACAAAACGCATTCGAGAGTTCCGTTCTCAAATTGCCTGGCCGATCACACAACTTGTCGCCGCCATTCTGATCATCGGCTTTCTGATCTACATCCTTGGCATCATCAGCAGTTCCTCCGGTCCCGGACAGGAACCCGTCGATATTCTCGGCCTGGGTCTGATGGGCACCAGTGGTTCCATCAAATGGTTTTCGATGTCTTTCGGCAGCGCATTCGTTTTGTGGATCAGCTACATCATCACCACGCGATCAACATCCGGTCGCGAAGCCCTGCATCCGTTTTTGATGGCACTTCCGGTGGTTGGGCACTGCATGAAGTCCTTTGCAATCGCTCGCTTCTCCTGGTGTTTCGCACTCACGCAACAGGCTGGCATGTCGATGCGTCCGTCCGTCGAAGCCAGCATGAAAGCCACCGCCAACGGCGCCTTCATCGCCAGCACGGACAACGTTTGGCTGCAATTAAAAGAGGGTGAAACACTCACGGACGCTTTAAAGTCAACGCGACTGTTTCCGGTCGAATACCTGCACATGGTCGACACCGCAGAACAAAGCGGCACGGTACCGGAAACGCTGGATCGCATGAGCCATCAGTTCGATGAAGACGCTCATCGAGCCATGACGCGAATGACAGCCATCGCGGCGCAGGTCATCTGGGCGATCGTCGCCTGCTTCATCGGCTTTATCGTGATCAAGTTTTTCATGACGTACGTCGCCATGCTGGATGTAAAGTAGCAGCCGTGTTGCAATGTCAACATCCGAAGCTGGCGTTGGCGTGAAGGACAGAAGGTGGATGCAATCGGTAAATCTCCCGAAGCTCCTTGCGGAAACGCCTACCGGATATCGACCTTCGGTATGCTTGTTTCCTCGTAAAAAAACTATTGAGCCCACGAGTGCCGGAATGCTCAAAGTGCAGAAAACGATTGCCCAACACAGTGCGCAGGGGCTTCGGCAATCGCGTTCTGCCAGACCGTGGTGGAAATTCTGGTAAGGGGTAAGGCTTAACACCGCAATCGTTAATGGTACGGCCGGTAT
>CAYZYB010001137.1:0-2322 GCA_964481505.1 uncultured Planctomycetaceae bacterium
CTCCACGCTGAACCTCAACGGCTGGGGGCAAAGTGCCATCGAGATCACCAACGGCGTGGGCGAGTTCCACGTCTCCAATCCGCTGACACTCGATAACGTCAATGCTTCCACTTCTTCCACGATCAATATTTTCAACGTCGATAATGCTGACATTTCCTTTGGCGACGTGACCATCACAGACACCGCCCGTACAACCCCCGGTGCGCCAACGGTCAATATCGCTGAGAACGACACAAGTGTTTTCGAAATCGTCTTTAACACGCTCAACGTGACGTCCGCCAATAGAACCGCACTGTTCGCTACGCAGTCGGGAGGAAATAACACCACGCTGGATATCGGCGGCGGGAATTTGAGTTCTGTCGGCGCCACGGCACTCTCGCTTGAAGGCGTCTCTACTGCAATAACTCTGCAAAGTGTCTCTGCGCAGGACACCGCTATCGGAATCAACCTGCAGGAAGTCGGTACAACGACCGCCTTTCATGACTTTCTCCGAATCAATGGAGATGGCGGCACGGCAGGATCCGGCGGAACAATCGCTGGGGTCCAACGCGGAATTGTTGTGAACGGCAGCGAAGATATTTCCCTCAGTTTTCTGGACGTTGACGCAAGCGTCACTGGAGTTGAACTGACGGCGGCAGGCACCCAGCAGCCCGAACAGGCGTCTGTCATTGGTCTTCGAATCACGGACGCAGGCGGTTCGGCCAATTGGATCGGCATCGATTCGGCGTGGAGCAACGGACCGCATTTCGGCGATCAAAATACCATTCGTGACAACACGATCACCGGGTCGGGTAACGGACAAACCGGTATCAGAGTCACCAACGGGCAGTCCGTTCCTGCGATGGAACTGACGATCAACGGCAACCTGATTAACCTGACAGGGGCGGCTTCAGATGGGATCAATCTGTCGTCCACAGGAACCAGCGCCACATCAGATTCGGGGCACATCAACCTCAGCGGCAATGTGAACAACATTATCAACGCCACGCAAAACGACTTCATCTCAACACTTGGTGCTAACGGAGCGATCAACAACACCATACTTGTGAATGGCGTCCCAACTCCTTAGAACGCCCGCCTTCGCGGGTTGCTATTAGGAGTGTTACATTCCTCCTTGCCCAAATGAAAGTACACAGTGTCGAAGGGGAGCCGGCGTTACACTGAGCTTGCCAGCGAAACTCCGGGATCTCACTCGCGCCTCGCTCCAACGGCGGACACCCAACAGGCTCTTATTTCCACAAGGATCCAGTTAAGATGTTGCGTTGGTATTTCACAGCCTTTCTGTCCGTCCTGTGTTCTGCAGCCAACGGTCAAACTGTCAAGCTTCCGCCGCTCACGTCAAACGAACAGGCCGCTGTCGATTCTATTCAGCAGTCCACCATTCAGGCAGCCGTCTCGTTTCTTGCCAGCGACGAAATGGCCGGCCGACAAACCCCCTCACCCGAACTGCGGATTGCTTCCCGCTTTGTCGCGTCCCGCTTAGAAGCCGCCGGACTGGAATCGCTGGCAGGCGACGAAACGTTTTTTCAATCCAGCGACTTTCCCATGTCGCAGCCCCCTCGCCAACTGCCGAAGATCACGCTGCCCGACGAAACCACGGTAGACTGTTACGGATACCTGTGGGGCGGAACATCCGCTCGAACGCTGCACGCCAAAGCGATAGCAGAAGGGGAACTGAAGTCTGCAGAATCTCCTGCCTGCGTCATCCTGCCGGAACTCACCTTGCCGCCGCAGGCTCGGAACCAACCGTCTCAAGCCCTTGCCATGCTCGCACGACACATTCGGCCGCTTGTTCTCGACGGCGTTGAACTCGTCATCATGAAGTGCGAACCAACAAGCGTGTGGCTCGATCTCCGTCATCGGCTGACGGAACGGCCGATGGCAGTACGCTCGAAACTCCAACCCGGTTGTGCAGTAATCCTGGCCCCTAAACGCATCGATCTGGAAAACGTCCCAATCACCGTCGATATCGCAGAACAGGAGAACACCGACGTTCCGGTTCGCAATGTTGTTGGAGTCCTCCGCGGCAGCGCCCCGGAACTCGCGGAAGAAGCAGTGCTCGTATCCGCACATCTTGATCATATCGGATTGCGCAGCAACGGAGGCGACAAAATCAACAATGGAGCCGACGACAATGCGTCCGGAGTCACTGCCGTCCTGACTCTCGCCGACGCCTTTGCAAAGCTCAAACCCCGCCCAAAACGTTCCATTGTGTTCGCCACCTTCTGGGGAGAAGAAAAGGGACTACTGGGCTCAAAAGCATTCGTCGAAAAACCACTTTGGCCACTCAGTAAGATCGTCGCCAACGTAAACATCGAAATG
>CAYZYB010001138.1:0-2322 GCA_964481505.1 uncultured Planctomycetaceae bacterium
GGTGTCGTCGGATTTCGATAGGGCACTAAAGAAGCTTCCTGGTACGGAATCCCGGTTGACGCTGTTTAATGGCCAAGACCTTTACGGTTGGAGCGGCTATGCCAATCGCTGGACAGTGGTCGAAGGTGTGATCCGCGGTGCGAACGACGACACTGTTCCCAGTAGCACCTACTTGTTCACCGACAAGAGCTACCGCAACTTTCGGCTGTTGCTGGAAGTAAAGCAGACGATGGGCAAAGGTTATTCGACCATGCATTCTGCGGTGTGCGCGCTCGGCGAGCGGTTTACCGACAAAGGTGACAACGCGTTTGGCTTCAAAGGTCCGCTACTGATGTTCTGTCACGACTGGGGCATTTGGGACGCGTATCGGCGCAACCGAGTTGTCGATCGAGGTCCGGGACCGAAGGTTGAAAAAAAGGGTGAGTGGAATCTGATTGAGATTCTGGTGATCGGCAATCGAATTCGGTTTGCGGCCAACGGAAGTCAGGTTTTTGATTTCGCCGACAAACCGGAAATGCTGCAGGAGTCTCCGATTGGTCTGCAATTGCACAGCAACGGCAAGCCGCAGGAATATCACTTCCGTGGGTTGGTGCTGACGGAAAATCCGGAGGACAGGCTGATAACCACTCGGCCCCAGTGGAGACAGGCTGCGGAACTTCAGCCGAGCATGGAACGTGGTGCAGAGCCGGACGCTGAAATTTCAAATCCAGAATTTCAAATTTCAGATGCACAGTTCGCGACTGGCCCCAATCCGAAATGGATTTGGGGCGAAGACAACAATCGCAACTATTTCATCAAAACAGGTTTCGAGACTTCGAAGGTCAAAGCCGCAAAGCTAATGGCATCCTGCGACAACGTGGGGACTGTGTTTGTCAACGGAAAACAGGTTGCCAGCGGAAGTGAGTGGTCAGAAGCAATGTCCGCCGACGTTGCAAAATACTTGCTTGAAGGCAAGAACGAAATCAGCGCCGAAGTTGCCAATCAGGGTGGTGTGGCGGCATTCGTTTTGAAACTGGTTGTGCAGACTGAAGACGGCAAATTTACACACATCGTGTCGGATGAGAACTGGACGATCTCAACCAAGAACAAGGATGATGGAAGAAAGGTTGCCGTTCGAGCCAACTATGGCGACGCACCGTGGAGACGAGTCTTCGACAACGTCGCAGTGGCTGGCCGAGTTCCTCGCGGTACTTTCGAAGTGCTGCCTGGATTTCAGGTTGAAAAACTTTTCACCGTTCCCAAAGAAGAACTGGGTTCCTGGGTTTGTATCGCCTTCGATAACAAAGGACGTTTGTTGGTGAGCGACCAGGGAGGCAAGGGAATCTGTCGCATCACTCTGCCAGCTGTCGAAACCGGAAATGGGAACGTAGAAAGCCGCGAGACGATTGTTGAACATTTGGACTTTTCGCATTGCGAATTTCAGCCATCGGGAGCTCAGGGAATGCTGTACGCTTTCGACAGCCTGTACTTCTGTTGCAACGGCGGACCAGGAAGTGGGCTCTACCGGGCACGCGATACGGATGGCGACGATCAGTTTGACGAATGCGTAAAGCTGAAAGCATTCCGCGGCGGGGGCGAGCACGGACCGCATTCGATTCGCCTTTCGCCTGATGGCAAACGGATCTTTGTCATCGCAGGAAATCACACCGATCCTCCATTCAAGGCGGGCGAAGAAGCCGAAAACGAAAACTACAGCAGTCGCATTCCGACGAACTGGGGTGAAGACTTGTTGCTGCCTCGAATGTGGGACGCCAACGGACACGCTCGCGGCAAGCTGGCCCCTGGCGGCTGGATTGCAAGCACCGATCCCGACGGCAAGACGTGGGACATCTGGAGCGTTGGCTATCGCAATCCGTACGACATGGCCTTCAACGCCGACGGCGAATTGTTCGCCTACGACGCCGATATGGAATGGGACGTCGGCAGTCCGTGGTATCGTCCCACTCGCGTTGTCCACGCGACAAGTGGCAGTGAATTCGGCTGGCGCAGCGGAACGGGCAAGTGGCCGGAATACTACATCGATAGTCTGCCACCATTGGTCAACATTGGGCCGGGTTCTCCGGTAGGAGTTGACTTCGGCTATGGCTTGAAGTTTCCGGCGAAGTATCAAAAGGCACTTTATATCTGCGACTGGACGTTCGGCACGATGTACGCCATTCATACGGAACCGCACATGAGCAGCTACAAGGGGACAAAAGAGGAGTTCGTTTCGCGAACACCGCTACCACTAACGGACTGTGCCGCTGGTCCCGACGGCGCTCTGTATTTCACGATTGGTGGACGCGGGAATCAGTCGGAGTTATACCGTGTGACGTACAATGG
>CAYZYB010001139.1:0-2320 GCA_964481505.1 uncultured Planctomycetaceae bacterium
GCATTGGCGCGACGTTTTCTTTGAAGGAAACCGTTTCTGTCCCATCTGCCATGACGACTTTCACCGGGGGCTTCGGAGCTTTCTTTTCGACCAGCGAATCACCAATTGGTGCTGTGACGTCTTCCCCATCGAAGGCTGCTCCACCAGCAATCCAGCGCCCGATGATGCCGATTTCGTCGTCAGAAAGTTTGTTGCCGCGTTTCGGCATGCGAGCGGGCGCGTCCGCGGGGGCCATAATCCGCGCCATGATGTGGCTGTTTCTTGGATTGCGAGGCTGAAGCAACGGACCGGTCTGACCACCTTTGCGCATGTTGGCGTAAGTGTCCATGCGCAGTCGACCGGACTGCTGATTGGCACCGTGGCAACCGGTGCAGCGTTCTTTGATGATGGGAGCGACTTCTTTTTCGAAGCTGACCGGAATCGCGTTCTTTGCTTTTTGCAGAGCGAGCTTCAGAGATGTGTAGCTGCGATCACGTTCGTCCTCTGCGATATTGAGCTCTTTGATTCGATCTTCGATCTTTTTAATAATGGCTTTGGCTTCGTCCACTTCCTTTTTTCGAACCATGCCAACGACCGGCCGGAGTTCTCGTGTGAGTGCCGTGAGTTCCTTTTTGACTTCACTGTCCAGGGCGGCTTCGACGGATGTCGACAGGCCAGCAAGGCAGGACAGAACAAGCAGGCTTTGAATCAGAAATCGCATGGTTCAAATGGCTCGGAATGTGTTAGGGAATTCTGGTGTTAAACGAAGCGTACGGTGCTCAGATCATAACGCGCTTCAGGCCGAGAATGTTCGGCAATTTTGTGGACGAGGGGCAGGTTGTGGCCACGGAAAACACGGAATACAGCGAAATTGACACCTCCGAATGTGACTTTTCTGAGTCTGCAGTGTTTTCTGTGCGGTTCCACCGCAGCACGAGCACCTCACTTGTGCTGTCTGATATCGTTTTTTGCCGATCAGACAATAGGCGTACAATGTCTACGCGACGTTCAAATCGACAGCGGGATGAGCAAGCGGGTCGCTTGCTCTACGGTGCTGCGACTATTTCTCTTCCGGCTGCCGGTGAAACCGTTTGCCTTTGAGTTCAAACCGCGGCAATTCTCCAGGAGCAGCCAGTGTGACTTCGCAGGCAAAGCCCAGTCGCTTTCGGAGTGCATCTTTGACGATCGATTGCAGGCCTTCGGCCGCGGATTCTGTCGTGGGTTCGACAGTGATGCACAGTTCATGCATTGAACGCACGGTTTTGACATCGATCCTAAACTCAGCGACGGCATCGATTTCTCTCAACACAGCTTCAACACTGGACGGAAACACATTGTTGCCACGAACCGTCACCATGTCGTCCGATCGTCCGAGAATCCCGCCAGCCAGCCACAGCAATTTCCTGCCGGACGGGTCTTCTTCTGTGCTGGCTTTCACAAGGTCTCGCGTGCGGTAACGGATCAACGGCGAACCGAGTCGTCCGAGATTCGTGATCAGTAGTTCGCCAACGTCTCCGGGAGTGACGGGTTCCAGAGTTTCCGGATCGACGATTTCTGCGATCATTTCTGATTCCAGCAGATACATACCACCAGAACGATCGGCGCTTTCGACTCCGAGCGACGCGATTTCTGTCATACCCCAGTGATCGATCACATGCGCGTCCCACGCGGATTCCATGCGAGCTCGAGTGGCCGGAATGGCGCCACCAGGTTCTCCGGCAACGATCAGCATGCGAACACTGGATTCTTTAAGATCGATGCCTTCCTGCTCGGCGACTTCGGCCATACGCAGAGCGTACGTTGGTGTGCAGCAAACAACTGTGGCTTCGTTTTCGATCATCGCCTGCAGGCGGATCGTGGTCGACATCCCGCCGCCTGCGATCACAAAGTTGCCAAGCCGAGCGGCTCCTTCGAAGGCAGCCCAGAATCCAATGAATGGCCCAAACGAAAAAGGAAAGAACAGACGATCGTGTTTTTCCAGGCCAGCAAGCAGATAAATCTGCCGCCAGCATTCCATAATCCAATTCCAGCTGTCAGCAGTATCCATCCACCGCATTGGCCGTCCCGTGGTGCCCGACGTTTGATGCAGACGCGTGTACGCCGTTGACGGATACGACAGGTTGGAGCCGTATGGTGGCTGCTGAGCCTGCGAATCAACGAGTTCCTGCTTGGTCGTCACCGGCAGCTTGCGAAGGTCTTCGAGGGTTCTGATATCCTCGCCCCTGACATCCGCCGATTCGAACTTTGACGTGTAAAACCGATTGCGAGGAATGATGGTTTCCAGCATTTCGGTCAGCCGCCGCGTCTGAATCAGCTCGATCAGTTCACGACTGTTCCAGAT
>CAYZYB010001140.1:0-2318 GCA_964481505.1 uncultured Planctomycetaceae bacterium
GATCAGAACTGTTGCCGTGTTACTGCTGAACGTTCCATCGGTGACGAGGTAGGTGAAACTGTCCGTACCACTGAAGCTGCCATCAGGCGTGTAGAAAAATGCACCATCAGATCCAAGGATAACGCTTCCATTGGCGGGGCCGTCAACCAGAACGACGCTGACACCATCACCATCGACGTCAAAGTCGTTAGAAGTCACCACGCCTGCTGGTACGTCAAGGTCGGTCAATTGAATACCGGTAAACGAATCGTCTCTAGCCGTTGGCGGTTCATTGGCGTCCTCAATATTGATCGTGAATGTTTCGTCGTAGCTAAGACCCGCCAAATCTGTTGTTCGAACAGTAATGCTGTGTGCTGAAGCCGTTTCGAAATCCAGCGGAGTGTTGCCGGCAACGCTGATGGCGCCAGTCGCGGCGTCAATCCGGAACCTGTCATTGGCCGAATCCGTGAGCGAGTACGTTAGCGTTTCGAAGGCGTCAGGATCGCTACCCAGAGCTGTTCCGACAACAGAGCCTGTCGCTGCGTTCTCGCTGATGTTTCCGCCGACCACACTGATGTCGAACGGCGATTCGTTGACATCGACAAGGTTGACCACAATCGTCGCGGTATCCCGCAAGCTACCATCGTCACGAACTTCAATAGAGATTGGAATGCTGGTTGCAGTTTCGAAGTCCAGTTGGCTCGCGTCTGCGACGGAGATGATTCCTGTATCGCTGTCGATGGCAAACGGTTGTCCGGTGGGAGCGATAATGCTGTACGTCAGTGTGCTGATCGCGTCTTCGTCGGCACCGGTGATCGTGCCGATCGTGGAGCCATTGCTGGTGTTTTCGTCGACGGAGACCGCAACCGGGCTGAGCGTTGGTGCGTCGTTTTCATCGGTAACGTTGATTGTAATCGCCTGCGGGGTCGATATGTTGACGCCGTCACTGACGGTTATCAGAAGGGCGTACGATTGCGTGACTTCAAAGTTGAGATTCGTGTTGTCCGCGACGGTGATGAACCCATTTGCAGGATCTATTGCGAAGACGCCATCGGAATTTCCGCCGACTATCGTCCAGTCAGTGAGTGCTCCTGGCGAATCAGCATCGCTGGCGATGGCGATACCGACAACAGTTCCGTTGGTCGCGAATTCAGGCACGTTGAACGATTGGCCGATGGATACTGTGGGAGCGGTATCGTTAACGTTATTGACTGTGATTGTGAAAGTTTGTGTAACGGTACTGCCATCGGTCGAGGTTGCTCGAACAGTGACGTTTTGACTGGCACCGACGACTTCGAAATCTATGGCAGCGGCCGTTGCAACCACTCCGGTGGCGCTGTCGATTGCGAAGAGGCCTCCGGCGTTGTCGTCAAGCGAGTAGGTGATGGTGTTTTCTGTACCGTCAGAATCGTTGCTGAATGCGGTGATGCCGACGTTCGCTCCCACGGCGACATTTTCGTTGATTGTGTTTGCAACTGGATCGGTGTCGATGATGGCTGAAGCGTCGAATTCGTCGATGTCGACAACGTTGACGCGAATCGCCTGCTGAGACGTGAGATTACCATCGGACACGGTCACAATAATGTTGTAGCCGTTGTCTGTGTCAGCATCCAGCGGGCTTTCGAAGTCGGGCGCCGCAGTGAATGAAAGAATGCCAGTGGCGGCGCCGATACTGAATCTGGCGGCATCGGTGCCGGATAACGAATAGCCGAGCGTTTGAGCGGGGACGTCGGCGTCAGTTGCCGTTACGGTTGTGACCACCGTTTGATTTTCCGAAACGGAGATTGTCGCTGCCGGGCCGCCACCATCGCTGGTGATGATCGGTGCTGCTGAGTTGCTGCTGCTGATTGGACCGACCGTCGCACTGACCAGTGGTCCTTCGTCGGTTCCGAGTCCGTCTGTGTAGCTGACTTCCACAGCAATGTTGGTGCCGACATCAGCGGCGTTGAGCGTGTACGTGGTTCCGGTGGCTCCGGCGATCGCGACACCGTTACGCGTCCACTGGTAGGTGAATGCGCCAAGGCCATCCGCGTCAGCAATGCCACTCGTATCAGCAGTCAGAATTTCACCATCAGTCGGCGTGCCGTTAATCACCGGTTGGCCGGTGGGTGCACCGTTTGCGTTGGCGATGGGACCGACCGCCGCACTGACGAGTGGTCCCTCGTCGGTTCCGAGTCCGTCGGTGTAGCTGACTTCCACAGCAATGTTGGTGCCGACATCAGCGGCGTTGAGGGTGTATGTGGTTCCGGTGGCTCCGGCGATGGCGACTCCGTCACGCGTCCATTGGTAGGTGAATGCGCCAAGGCCATCCGCGTCAGCAATGCCACTCGTATCAGCAG
>CAYZYB010001141.1:0-2313 GCA_964481505.1 uncultured Planctomycetaceae bacterium
GTTTTTCGCAAAGCACGTGGATGCTGATATTCATTAGCTCGATGCAGATGTCGGCGTGTGTATTCGGCGGTGTGCAGACGATAGCAGCCGTCGGTTGAAGTTCCGCACACATGATTTCGATATCATCGAATGCCTGTGCGCCAACGATCGCAGCGGCCTCTTCTGCGGCTTCGAGACGAATGTCAGCGACGCCGATGAGTTTGTAGGGCAGCCCGTCGGCAAAGGCCTGGGCGTACGCTTTAGATATTCCGCCGGCACCAATGAGGACAAAGGTCGGTTGAGTTCGAGTGATCATTGGGAAAGGTCTTTCGAGAAGAAGGGATGTGTCTCTTGTGTATTTGAGTTGGGTGTTTGTTTTGTGTTTCAGTGTTTGTCGGGGACGAGTGTTACACGGCAGTTTCAGCAACTGACTTTTTCAACGAGCTGGCGGCTTCTCGAACAGCGTTTGCGATGAAGTCGACATGCTCGTCGGTGTAGCACTCGTTGAAGGCGATCACGAGTACGTGTTCAAGAGCCTTATAAGTACCCTCAAATTTCTCGCGGCTGTAGTCGACAGCTTCTGGTCGAGCCAGGCTGAATGGCCAGCGGCTTGTGCCGAATGTGACCTGATCACGAATGACCTGGCATTCGAATGCCGGCTTCTGAATGTATCGAGGAGCACAGGCAATCCCTTTTTCTCGCAGGGCGGCACCAAGTCCGGGGGAGCCACCTTCGATGATATTGGCGTCGACGTTCAGGCAGTACTTCCAGTAGGTGTGAGTGCTGTCTGGTGTGATGTTTGGAGTCGAGATTCCAGCCACGCAGCTGAGTTTTGTGGTCAGTGCGTCTGCCAGGCGAACGCGTGTACTGACGACGTTTTCCAGCTTGTCGAGCTGAGCAAGAGCAACTGCACCCTGAAGTTCTGTCATCCGGTAGTTCAGTGCGGCGAAGTAATGATCCGGATTCGAATCGCCGTAGCCCCACGCTTTATTGATGTACAGGAACATGTGGCGTGCCAGCGCGTCATCGTTGGTGACGACGATGCCGCCTTCACCAGTTGTGATGTGTTTGCCCTGTTGCAGGCTGAAGCAACCGATGTCGCCGAGCGTGCCAACGCTTTCGTTGCCGTAGGTCGACAGGAATGCCTGGGCACAGTCTTCGATCACAGGAATGTTGTGTTTCTTTGCCAATTCCTGAATTGGAGCCATATCGCACGGGTTGCCGAACAGGTGCGTTACGACGATCGCTTTGGTCTTTTCACTCATCACTTTTTCGATGGCACGAGCCGTCACGTTGTAGGTTTCGGGGTCGACATCGCAAAAGACGGGAACTGCACCCTGGTAGATGATTGGAGTCAGTCCGCCCATGTCTGTGATAGAAGTCGTAATGATCTCATCGCCCGGTTC
Source organism: uncultured Planctomycetaceae bacterium (assembly GCA_964481505.1). Classification (GTDB taxonomy): domain Bacteria; phylum Planctomycetota; class Planctomycetia; order Planctomycetales; family Planctomycetaceae; genus Fuerstiella. The sequence continues at coordinate 1,386 of CAYZYB010001141.1, forward strand.
CGGATTGATTGCAGCCACGGCACAATGGATTGCAGCTGTGCCGCTCGAGCATGCGAATGCGTGTTTCGCTCCCAGCTTTTTGGCGAAGTCCGCTTCCAGTTGCTTGACGAACGTTCCCTTTGTGCTCGTCAGTGTGCCGGATTCAATAACCTGTCGCAGCAGTTCAAGTTCTTCTGCGCCGAGTGTGCGTCCGGTGGAGTTCTGATCGGATGGCAATTGCATGATCGTCTTTCTTTTGTTCAGCATCTGTGTCGTGAAATGGTTGTTCTAAGTTTGGCCGACTTGAGTTTGGTTGCGTTAATCTCTGGCAGTATGTTCGTCGTTGGCCACGTCCGGTGTCTTTTGTCCGAACAGCTTCGAAGCGGTGATCCGCGACAGAAGTCGAAGGTGGCTGAGGATGGCTTTGACTGTTTTCATTTTCGAAACCCCGAATAATCGGACTTCGAGTGTTGCCGGATGTTCAGCGATGATGCGTTCGTGCAAAATCAGCTGGGCTGACAATTCAGCGGTGCCAAGGAAGCCGTCTTCCTTCAGTGGCAGGTCCAGAATGTCTCTGCGCCGGTAGACTCGAAAGCAACTGGTCCACGTGGCGAGTTGCTGCTTCAGTAATCGCTGGTAGATCGCAGAAAGGCCGCGTGATAAAACAAGTCGCCACGCAGGAACGTTGCGGACCAGGCCGTCGCCGTGGTATGGCGAAGCCGTCACCATTGATACGCCATCGGTTAAAAGCGGCAGCATGTTTACGAGTTCGTGTGGATCGTAGCTGCAGTCGCAATCGATCGAGCAGACGACTTCAGATTCTGCATTTTCCAATCCTGTCAGGATTGCGGCAGAAACTCCACGATTCACTTTGTGGCGCACCACGTTGATGTTTGGGTCGTTTCCGAACTGTTGTTCCAGAACTTCCAGTGTGCTGTCTGTGCTGCAG
>CAYZYB010001142.1:0-2312 GCA_964481505.1 uncultured Planctomycetaceae bacterium
GAAATACTGTCCGTGTCTGGATCTCTGATGATTCGCATCGACGACCAGTTACGAATATATCAATGTCAAAAGCGAACGGAAAATCTGCTTATCGTTGCACGTTCTGTCGTGAACGACTGACGACGCTGCCGCTGGAGGGCGCCGACTACCTGCGCGTCATCTTTCTGATCCGCCCGTACCAGTGCCCGCACTGCTTCGTGTGTGTTAATCGCCCTTTTAACTGGATCACCTACATCCCGATCGTCGGTTGGTTTGCAAAGAGCTCTATGTTCTCGGAAGCCGCATCGAAGAGCAACGGAAAGCTACCACACCGAGACGGTGATATCGGCGGACCGGTCACAAAGTCGATTGCAAGGTTCGGTCGCTGGGTAAACGAATGCGAACGTCGCATCGGACAATTCATTGCCTCAATCGTTCGAGGAATTTGGAAAGTCGTCTGGTTTCTACCAGGTTTGATCTTTGGCAAACGGAAGCGGCGGTCATCGCGATCTTCCGATAAGCGATTCATCAAGTCGCGCGACTAACCGTTGGTCTTTAAGCAGCCAATAGTCGCTTTACTCTCGATTGAGCGTTTCGTCCATGTTCAACAACGTAAGGCAGGCTGAGGCCCAGGCCGCATGACGAACAATATCAATACTCTGATTACGTGCCGATTCTCCGACAGACAACAACTGGTCGGCGGCTTTCACGTCTAAGGAATATTGTGCGGCGCTTCGTCGCAGACCACGCAATACGATAGCGACTTCCTGAGCCGAAGGTTTCCGTGCCAGCACACGTTGAAATGCCGCATCGATGCGTGCTTCGTCACTCGTCAGCACTTCGTTACTCAGCAGATTCTCAGCAAGAACTCTGGCCGCTTCGACATACGCCGTTTCGTTAAACGTTAACAGGGCATGAAGAGGAGTGTTGGTAAGTGACGGCTTAACAGTACACGATTGTCGCGATGCATTATCGAAGAACATCGTCGGTGCAATAATCCGTCGCCAAAAGATGTAGAGGCTGCGGCGATAGAGATCCGCACCGGAATCCTGCGTGTACTTTTTCTTTCCGAATGTCGCTTCTTCCCAAATTCCTGGCGGTTGATAAGTGTTCACCGGCGGACCACCCAACTTCGAATTCAACAACCCGGAAACCGCCAGCGCCTGATCTCGTAGCATCCAGGAAGGCATGCGAAACCGAGATGCGCGAGCGAGCAAACGGTTCTTAGGATCGATGTCTGCAAGGCTCAACAGTCGTCCGTCTTCATCGGTAAGACTTGTTGGCCGAATGGCAGAAGACTGGCGATACGTGTGGCTCAGCAAGATCGTTCTGATCAACCGTTTGACATCCCAGCCGTTGCCGCGAAAGTCGGCGGCCAGCCAATCAAGCAATTCTTTGTACTCCGGATACTCCGCCTGAACACCGAAGTCTTCTGTCGTCTTGACGAGCCCCGTGCCAAAGAACGTTTGCCAGAACCGATTCACGGTCACTCGTGCCGTCAACGGATGATCATCCGAAAGCAACCAGCGAGCCAGTTCCAACCGATTTCCACGAACCGACGCTGACTCTAATTTCGGCAGACTTGTGGGAGTTGCTGCTGTGACTTCACGATCAGTAACGTCGTTGTACAAGCCTCTGTTCAGCACGAACGTCTGTCGCCACTCCGAGCGATCCGCCATCACCATTACTTTCGGTGTGCTCTTTTCTATTGCTGTCCGCTGCTTTGCAAGACTCGCCTTCTTCTTCTGAAGCTTCGCGTATGTTTGGTCCTGCTTAAGAAATTCTTCACGCACAATTCTCGCCTGCTCCGCAGAACGCAATCGCCGTTCAAACCCAACAGCCGCCAGCAACGCTTCGTTTTCGCTCAACAGCGCCGGCTCAGGAACACCCGTCACAGAAACTCGATACCGGCCGATATTGTGAAACTCATGGACAGAATCATGCCGCAATATAACTCGCAGCGTTGCGTTTTCCGGAACGGCCACTGGCTTGGGAAATCGGAAAACGGCGGCGTGAGCACGATCGATTGGCTTGCCGTCATACACAGCCCAACCAGTTTTCGGCTTGCCATCAAACGCAGCCTCGACAACCAGGCTTCCCTGCTCGAAAGTAGCATCCGCATTTGCGATCTTCAGGGGCGTGACTTTATCACCATCAACTACCGCCAGTTCGATTTCCGTCAACACAAAGTTGCCACTATTCGACCGAGCGAGGCCGCCCTTTGTCATGGAACTATCCTGAAGCGTTTCCAGAAGCAATCCAGTGACAGGTTCACTGCTAAGCGAATACTCCATCAAGTAAGTATCGTTTTTCGCATTCTTCCCATGAACCAC
>CAYZYB010001143.1:0-2311 GCA_964481505.1 uncultured Planctomycetaceae bacterium
TCATCACACTGTCGGAGAGAAGGTGCCGGATGCGGCAGTTGTCGTTCATCCGCGATTGCCTGACACCGACTATCCGTTTGGTGAACTTTGCGGCGTTGGCGTGGCCTTTAAACTGGCGTGGGCGATTTGTCAGATCACAGGCGACGGTGAACGAGCCAGTCCGCGTATGCGAGAGTTTCTAAAATCCGCTGTCGGGCTGACGGCCATTGGCACTGTGGCCGATGTCGTTCCGTTGATTGACGAGAATCGGGTTATCGTGCGATATGGGCTGCAGAGTTTGCGCGAGAATCCGTCTCTGGGATTGAAAGCGTTGATCAAAATCTCAAAGCTCGATGAAAAAAAACAACTCACCGCAGAAGACATCGGTTTCGGCATCGGACCGCGAATCAATGCCGCCGGCAGGCTGGGACAGGCGCGGTTGGCCGTTGAAATGCTGACGACGGAGAATCCGGAACGTGCCATCGCACTTGCAGCCTATGTCGATGAGCTCAACAAGAATCGTAAAACGGTTGAACGCCGCATCGTCAAAGAAGCCAAAGAAATGGTGGAGGCGAATTCGGAATGGGAGCAGCATAAGGTGCTGGTTCTGGCGAAGCATGATTGGCATCAGGGAGTCATCGGAATCGCCGCGAGTCGCATCGCTGAGGCTTTCGAAAAACCAACAATTGTTATCTGCCTCAAAGACGACGGCACCGGGACGGGCAGTGCGAGATCCTTCGCTGGCTTTGATATGTATTCCGGGATTGCTGCCTGTACGGACAGTCTGCTCGGATTCGGCGGCCACAAGTTTGCGGCAGGTGTGCAGATCGAAGCGAAAAACGTCGATGACTTCCGCACGGCTCTTGCCAACTGGGCGGAAAACAACTTTGCGCCGACGGAAAATGACCTCGCTTTGCGCGTGGATGCTGAGGTACATCTTTCCGAAGTGACTCGGCGAGCGGTCACAGAACTGGAACACCTTGGCCCATTCGGAGCGTCCAATCCAAAGCCGCGATTCGCTTCTGTGCGAGTGGACCTGGCGGAGCCACCGAAAACGATGGGGGAAGGTAATCAGCACCTTGCGTTGAGATTGCAGCAGCATCGCACAAAAATTCGCGCAGTAGCATTTGGCCGCGGCGAATGGGCGCAGGAGATCGCCGCCGTTGATGGTCAACTGGCAATCAGCTACGCGCCGCAGATCAATTCCTTCCGCGGGTATGAACGTGTCGAACTGCAGCTGCATGATTGGAAGCCGCCTGAGTGACTGCGGCTCCGTGCTAGCGCGTGAATGTGGCAAGTCGGGAGATAGAACATCGAAACAGGAATTTCGAATGACGAACACAATATCGTGGCGGGAAATTAGTTGTATCGCTCCGTTCATCGCCGTGGCGTCGGTGGTCTCTCGTCCACTTTCGGCCCCGAAGTTAACACTGCTGTTTGTGGTGGTTTTTTCATTCCGCTCGCCGTTACTCGCGCAGGAACCAGCAAACGTGTTGAATGATGAACAGGTTGTGGCATTTGCCAGGCTGGCTTTGAAGGGGATTCCACAGGAGTACCCCAACAAACCTTCGAACGTGATGTCTTCCGCAGACGATGTTCGGTCTCCGAAGGAAATGCATCCGGCGTTCTATGGAAACTTCGATTGGCATTCTGCCGTTCACGGACACTGGATGCTGGCTCGTCTGCTGAAACTGCATCCCGATTCCTCGGTAGCCGATAAAATCCGCGACACGCTGAACCGGCAACTCACAGCAGAAAACATGCAGGCGGAAGCAGTGTACTTTCAGAAAAAGCACAACAAGAGCTTCGAACGAATGTACGGCTGGGCCTGGTTTCTGCAACTGGTTCGGGAACTGCATGACTGGGAGGACGCAGATGTTCAAAAATGGCGAAGGAACTTAAAACCGCTGGAAGCCACCATTCGAAAACAGGCATTGGACTACCTGCCAAAACTTCAGTTTCCGATCCGCGTGGGCACTCACACAGACACCGCGTTCGCTCTGGGGATCGAACTCGATTATGCCCGAGCCACAGGCGATCGAGAATTCGAAGAACTCCTGCTGAAAAAATCTCGCGAGTTCTACCTCAACGATCGCGACTACCCAGCTCATTATGAACCGTCGGGCCACGACTTCTTTTCCAGCGGATTCAACGAGGCCGATTTGATGCGGCGAGTCCTGTCGGCCAGGGAATTCTCAGACTGGCTGGATGCGTTTCTTCCGCAACTTAAAGCAGATGGCCTGGGGCCGATGATGACACCGGTAAAAGTTTCGGACGTGACGGACGGGCATCTTGTTCATCTCGCGGGACTCGATCTGGCGCGGGCGTGGAC
>CAYZYB010001144.1:0-2311 GCA_964481505.1 uncultured Planctomycetaceae bacterium
ATCGTGGGGATCGACCCGATAGCGACGATGACTTTATCGAAGCTCAGGTCAGAAACGTTGCCGTCTTTGTCTTTGAGTTCCAGCGTTGAGGAATCCTTGAATGTGCCGCGAGCTTTAATGAGTTCTACGCCGCGGGCTTTGCACAGGCCTTCGATGCCTCCACAGAGATTTCCGACGACGCCTTCTTTAAAGCTGCGAAGTTTGTCGAGATCGATTTCGGGCTGCTGAAACGTAACGCCCCAATCGGATGATTCGTGAGATTCGTTGATCAGCTTCGCAACGTGCAGCAGCGCTTTCGACGGAATACAGCCACGGTTCAGGCAAACGCCGCCGGGCTGTTTGCCTTCATCGACAAGGACGACCTGCATGCCATGATCAGCGGCTGCAAATGCTGCGGGATAGCCGCCAGGGCCACCACCAAGAACAACGAGTTGAGCGTGTTTCATTTCAAAAGCCGAGCGCAGAAAGCCGAAAGTGGAAGTGAGGTTTGAATTCTGCGGCAACGGCGTCTGCGGTTTCGGCTTTCCGCTTTTCGCCCTCCGCTTTGCTTAAAACAATTCGAAGAAGTTCGTCAAACTGCCGGACAGCTTGACAATGAATCGTGCAGCGTCTGCTCCGTTAATCGCACGGTGGTCGTAGGACATCGACAATGGAAGCATGAGTCGTTCGACGACCTGTCCGTCTTCCAGTTGCAGCGTCTTCTGGCCGCGTGACATGCCAAGAATTGCGACTTCCGGTGGGTTTACGATCGGTGTGAAGTATGTGCCGCCGATGCCGCCGAGGTTTGTGATGGTGAACGATGCACCGCTCATGTCTTCCATCTTCAGCTTCCGGTCACGAGCTTTCAGTGCAAGTTCCGTTAGTTCTGACGCGACCTGAAGAACGTTTTTCTGATCGCAGTTACGAATGACGGGAACGACCAGGCCGTTCGGTGTGTCGACGGCAACGCCGATGTTGTAGTACTTCTTCAGAACCAGTTCGCCACTTTCCATGTCGATGCTGGAATTCACTTTGGGGTACGCTCGCAAAGCGCCGACAACGGCTTTGATCATGATGGCGGTCATCGTGATCTTTGGCGACTTCGGATTGTCTTTGACGTAGCGTTTTCGCGCGGTTTCGAGTTCTGTGATGTCAGCGAGGTTGTGCTGCGTGACGTGCGGAATGGTGACCCATGCCGTTGAAAGGTTTGACGCCGCTGAACGGAAGATTTTGTTGAGCGGCTGTTTTTCGACCGGTCCGAATTTGCTGAAATCAGGAAGGGGAGCCGCTGCCGCAATGCCAAGGCTGGCTCCTCCCCCGCCGGGAGCGGCCGATGAGATGCGACCACGAACAAAACTTTCGATGTCTTCGATGACGATGCGACCACCGCGAGCGGATCCGGAAACCTGATACAGATCAACACCCAATTTTCGAGCCATCATCCGGACTTTCGGGCCGGCAGGCGCCGGTGGTCGTCCGTTTGAAGAAGCCGGTGTTTTGTTTGCGGCAGGTTTGGTTGAAGCCGGAGCTGTTGCTGGTTTGGAAGAGGCTGCCGCGGGTTGAACAGGTGCTGGCGCCGCACTTGTTGCTGGCGTGGCTGCGGCACCGACGACTGTTTCGATGCTGACCAGGGGAGCTCCCACTCCGACAGAATCACCCGCGGCAATGTGAATCGCTTTGATCGTTCCTGCGTGCGGACAATTGATTTCTGCGACAGCTTTGTCGGTTTCGACTTCGCAGACGACGGCATCTTTTTCGATCGTGTCGCCGACTGCGACAAGGACTTCCGCGACGTCAACTTTTTCCACACCTTCCGAAACTTCCGGCAGCTTAAATTCGATGGTTTCCGGTTTGCCGCTGGCAACTTCGGCCGCCGCCGGTGCGGGTGCTGGAGTGGCAGTTGGAGTTTCTGCCACAGTTGGCGGTTCCGTTGCAACTGGTGGCGGCGCTGCTGCGGCACTGCCAGCTTCGATCATGATCAGCGGCTGGCCAACAGCAATGCTGGCACCTTCAGTGACAAGGATTTCTGTGATTGTGCCTGCGTGAGGGCACTCAATTTCTGCGACAGCTTTGTCGGTTTCAACTTCGCAGATAACCGCGCCCGCTTCGATGGTGTCGCCGACGGCAACAAGAATTTCAGCGACGTCGACGGATTCGACACCTTCAGAAACTTCGGGCAATTTGAATTCTGTGGCCATATTTGGTTACTCGCAAATCAATGTTACCTTCACGCTCCGCGCGATGGCTCAGCGGGAAAATTTCCTGCCTGTTTTTTTGTGCCGTCGGAGCCTGGTGGCTCCTGTGTTTTGGTGGCCCGGAATTCCGGGCCACC
>CAYZYB010001145.1:0-2311 GCA_964481505.1 uncultured Planctomycetaceae bacterium
GAAGGAGCTGTCGTTAAGACAAAGTTCATCAATGACCTTCGGCAGGGGATATCAGATGCGGAGGGGAAGTATAAAATCATCGGCTGTGAAACTCAGATGAGCCGGATCGTGGTCTACGCTAAAGGCTATGCCACGGACATGCAGGAGCGGATGGTCGATGTTGACATGAAACCCGTGAACTTTCAGCTAAAGCCGGGTGGACACGTCCGAATCCGTGTCGTCGACGAGAACGGGAAGGGACTAAACGGGGCGAGGATCTTCTTTCAGGAATGGCGAGGAAACAGTCGGTACTTCGAATTAGCGCATGTCGGCCAATACACAGACAAGGATGGCGTGTGGGAATGGCACGAAGCCCCGCTGGATGAGTTCAAGGCTGATATCTGTCGGCCTGGTGGAATGCAGCTGAACTCAGAACCGATCGTGGCGCGCGAAAAGGAATATGTCTTTACTCCGCCGAAACTACTGGTTGTGTCTGGAAAAGTTGTTGATGCCGAAACAAAGCAGCCCATCAAAAAATTCGTGGTCGTTCCCGGAAGCCGTAACGAACTCGGTCGCGGAACTGACAATTGGTGGAGTCGCCACGAAGGCTACGAAGCAAAGGAAGGCTGTTACGAAATTGCTCGCGACAGTGCAGCCCCGACCCACATGATTAAGATCGAAGCCGAGGGTTATAAGGTTGCCAGATCCAGAGACATTCTCAGCAACGAGGGCGAAATTGAAGTTAACTTCGAACTCACCCCCGCGCCCAGCATTGCGGTACAACTGCTGACGCCGCAGGGCAAACCTGCAGCTGGGGCTCAGGTTGCTGTCGGAATCGCCGAGGCTCAGATTACCCTAAGACAGGGGTTGATCTCAGATCGATCTACATACGCCAAACGCACTGAATCTGATACCGAAGGAAGATTCGTCGTTCCCGCGATGGAAGAAGCGTTTCAATTGGTCGTAACTCATCCGGAAGGCTTTGCAATTCTAAAGTCATCCGCAGGACCAATTGCAGAAACCGTAACGCTGACACCGTTTGCTCGTGTGGAAGGCGTGTTCAAAATGGGCAACAAAGTCGGCAGCGGAATTCGTTTGTCAGTTCAGGAATCGGCACTCTATTCGTTTGACGAAAACGATCTGAGCATATCCGCGATGAACTCTGTCACCACCGACAAGGCCGGTCGATTTGTCTTCGAACGAGTGATCCCAGGAAGAGCAGGCATCAGCCGAGAAATGTACGGAATGGTGGGCCAGGGCTATGAAAACGCATTCAGCAGCAAACGCATTCCGATGAATTTCCCCGCGGGCAAAACAACGCAGATAAATCTTGGGGGAGACGGTCGCAAGGTAATCGGACAACTGCTTCCGCCGGACGGGTACAAAGAAAAGGTCCTGTGGAACTTCGCATCCGTTTCCGTCACCGTCGATCTTCCACAGCCAGTGCCTCCGCCCGTCCCGAAAGAGATCGCAGCACTGAACGATTATCAAGCCGAAAACAAATGGTGGACAGAATGGGCGAAAACCGAGGATGGCAAAGCCTATATCAAGATCGTGACGAAGCTTGAGGAAAAGCAAAGCAGCTTGCCACGATTCTTCGTCAGTGTAGACCGAGAAGGCCGGTTTCAGATCGATGATGTCATGCCTGGGGAATACGTACTTGAGCTGCGCTTCGGTCAGGATTCTCCCGGAATCCTGGACGTCTTTCGATTCAAAGTGCCGCAGATTCAGGCCGGTGACATTGGACGAGAACTGCAAATCGGCCCGCTCCGTTTGCGTCAAGCAACTGAATAGTGGCTTAGCAAACACAATTCGATAATGAACAATCATTCACCCAAAGCTGCCGCCCATACCACATAGCCGGAAAGGGGCGGGGAGATTTCAAATAACGATTGCCTCAATAAGAAATGCTCAACAGAGAACAATTCGAATGTTGTCACGGAGAGAATTTGAATCGCTTCCCAATGAAGCAAGAATGGACTTTTGCGAGAGTCTCGAAACGCCGCACGACTTTCGATTCGATGCGGATACGGTAAGTGGCCTTCCGCGATTCATGAGTCCTGAATTAGGAATAGCGGTTCGCCTGATTCTGCCCGTTCGCTATCAGATGGGTATGAGCGAAGCCGAAGTGGAGGGGGCCAATCTGATTGAGCCGGGCATGATTCTTCATGCCGACCAGGCTGCCGCAATGCAATCCGTTCATTTCGAAGATGTTGGCCCGTCTGGATCAGCGAATCGCCAGTCATGGCTTCTCTCTATGAAAGACGCACACATAAGAATTACGGAGATTTTGATACCCGGCAAGTTCCTGTCAGAATTACGTATAACGCTG
>CAYZYB010001146.1:0-2309 GCA_964481505.1 uncultured Planctomycetaceae bacterium
CTTGAAGCGTTTTCGTGCAAATTGCTCAACACCATGGCGGTCCATTGTCAGCTTCGCAAAGAAACCGGCCAGGAAGAAGAAAAGCGGCAAACGCCATGTATGCACCCACCAGCATGTAAAGTCGCTGAGGATAGAAGGCGCGTCTGTCACTACCCAGTGCAAGCCTTCCAGGGGAAGCACCATATACGCCATTGATGCATGGAGGGTTATTCCCGACAGCATTGCGATGGCGCGCAGGGAAGAGATTCCTGCCAGTGTTGTTCTGAGCAACTGTGCGTCCGTCGAATTCGTTCGCGGGATTGATGACATTTGGGTGTCTGTAGTGATCGAAACGTTTCGGTGAAGCTCGTCCCATAAGGACCGTTGTTAGCCAGGCCGAATTAAAGCCAGGAGGCTTGCGAGTCGTGATGTCCAAATGAGTGTGGGAATCTGTCTGTTAGGTTGTACTTTGCTGTTTGAGGAGTTCTGTTGCGCAGGAATCCAGGCAGGTGGGCGTAGTATGCGGGACGAATAAAACGCGTCTGCCACCACGTATCAATCGGGTTAAAGAATGTTGGCGGCAGGGCGATGTCGACGTGATCGGGCCTGCCAGCAAGGTCGGCGAAGACGTCTTGGTAGAGCTGATAGGTCGTCTTAACGGCCACACGCATGCGGTTGATTTTTCCCCAGAAAGGAAGCCGACTCGGTGTTCCAATGATTTCTTTGTCGTGGAGGCGATCGACAATTTGATCAAGGTAAGCGTTGAGGATGGGATGGTTTGGGATTGATGCTACTGCGGAACTGCAGACGCCTATCGGCGATGGAAATGCATCCGGAAACTGCATGTAGAGCACGGGGAACCCACGCATCGTTGTGTAGAAGTCGAACGAATCGTTCAGGATGTCGCACGGTCGAAAGCAATCGTAGTCGACATCAACGTAGAGTCCGCCGTGTTTTTGCAGAATCGCTATTCTGAGGATGTCGCCTTTCTGGCCACAACAGTTTGTGCCGTTGATTAAGGTGATAATATCTGAGTCGAATTCGTCCAGGTCGTCCTCAGTCCACAACCGATATTCCCAGTTTGGATGGTGCTTTTTCCACGACCTCGTTTGCAGTTCGAATTTCTCCGGCATCTGTGGGCCGAACCAGATTTGATGCAGCTTTTTTGGGATGCCGGTTGGTGTTGGTTTGTCGTTTCGATGCGGGCTGGCGAAGTGGTTTTGTTCGTAGAGTTGCCGCATCTTGCCGACGCGTTCCTGCGACTGTTCGTTCAGAAGGTGTCCGATCCAGCCGTCGAGGTTGCAGGCCGAATCAAAGTCGATGTTGTCATCGATGTTTGAATTGGATTCGGGGTGAATTGCGGTGAATGTTGACGCTGGCATCGTCGCTGTTCTCCTTGCTGATCGAATGATCGGCAATTGCCGGGTTCCGAGCGGCAGGGCTGTTTTGATGGACGCTGGCAAAGAGAGAAGGTGTGTTAGATCCAATAGCGATTCTGGAAGTCGGTGCGTTCAATCGTATTCTAAAACGACGGCAGAACTTCTTGTTGCACGGCTTAATGAATTTGCGGTACCGCTGTGTTGACCGGGATCTTTGCCAAAGTCGTTCTGATTGTTTCTTTTCGCCGCGGTGTTTGTTTCTGGAGTAACGCCGATTCTTCCATATCAGCGAATGCCATGATTCCGTTCGAAATGTTCTGTAGCAACCTGTCCGCATCCGCCGCAGAAAATAGTCGGGAGTTTCGATTCAGGTGCATGATCAATTCACCACCGTAAGTCCCGAACGCCATCGTGATGTTTGTGTTTTCGCGAGTCGGTGCGACACCGTCGATACGCTGAATCAACATGTTGCCCGCGACCGCTCTTCCGCTTTTCAGCGGGAATCGATTTTCAAAAACGCGACGCACTTCGCCGACGTTGGTCATCACTGCCGTTGCGAAATTGGGTTGTGCCTTGCGCGACAGTCGGAACAGGCCCGGGATCCAACGCGTCAAAGCGAATCCGTGAAGCATCGCGGCTCCTTCGTTTCGGTTGAGCATTTGCCGAGACTTTTCCCGAATTGCAGCAAGGAGCAATTCGGGCGACCGAATTTCATGACGTCGATAACTGTGAAAAACGTAGCTGACAACGTTTGCTGCTGAGATCTCGTCGTGATCCGGCGTCCTCATGCTGACAGGCATCAGAATCCGAAAAAGATCATCGGGGCGGGCTTTAGCGTCCGTGGAAGACCATGAGGCGATCTGTTGCAGAAAGACCATCATGCACAGATCGTTTGTTGTCGCCCCGTTGGACGCTGCTACCTTTCGCAATCGCTTCAGGACTGTGCGAGGC
>CAYZYB010001147.1:0-2307 GCA_964481505.1 uncultured Planctomycetaceae bacterium
ATCTACAAGACGTCGCGAGATATACCGTTCTCAACGACTAATCTGATTATCGGATTCGTTGCATTCGTTTTTTGCTTTTCACTGTCGCTAGCGGCCGGGAGTGCAACTGAAATAGTAGATCAGCTTGTTGGATTGGCAGGGCTCGCATTCAATACGAGCATTGGCTTGCTCGGATTCCTTCTCGCCGGTTTCTCATTCTTCGCTACCGTTGGAGACAGGAGTTTGTTTTTTCGGATGGCAGAGAATCCACACAAGGGCAGTGGGCTGTCATTCCTGAAGTACAACTTCTTCTCGTTCATGCGGGTGTTTGTCGAGTACTTTGTCTTCTGCCTTGCCGCGTTGACAATAACTTTGGCTCTCGACCCAAAGAGTGGCTGTCGGAAATTGTTGATTGAGCACTTCGGAGACATAAAAGTGCAAGAAATCGCCCTGGACAAGCTGGCGGCCAACGCCGTGCTCAGCAGCATGGTTGCTGCTTTCGTCTATCTCTTGATGCAACTCAAGTCCTTCATCTACAACATCTATCACATTGTGATGACCAGCATATATTGGGAATTGCTGCAGAGCTACGAAGGAACGGATGTATTTCGTCCTAGTGAAGACACTGCCGCTGAAGAATCACCTGATCCAATTCAAGAATGACGGCTGAAATGATCGGCAAGACAATTCGCCTCCATCTCGTCGAAGGTGATGCCTCGGGCATTATGACGACGGAGATCATCAACTGGACGGGAATGATTCTCGTGGCTCCCCGGTTTCAGTTGGCCGAGCTGGCCAAACGAGAAGAGGTCCGTCGTACTGGCATCTACATTTTGGTCGGTCCGGATCCGGAACAGCCGACTCGTGACGCTGTTTACGTAGGCGAAGGTGATGACGTCCTTGAACGCCTGAAGAAGCATGACAAGGACGAAAAGAAGGACTTCTGGACCAGATGCTTAGTGGTCATTAGCAAAGACCAGAACATCACGAAGTCTCATGGGCGGTATCTGGAGAGTCGCTTGGTGAAAATGGGGCACGAGGCAGATCGGGCCCGGATCACCAACGACACGTCACCAAAGATTCCACCGCTCCCCGAATCCGACGTGGCAGACATGGAGTACTTTCTACACCAACTAAAGATCGTGCTGCCCGTGTTGGGGCTCAGCTTCCTGCAACTTCGCCCGGTGGTCAACAGGGCAACGGATTCGTCAGAAAGTGACTCACCGCTCTTCACCCTGAATGTCGTTGGCACTGAAGCTTTCGCTCGTGAGGTTGAAGATGAATTCATCGTCCTGAAAGACTCCACAGCTCGAAAAGAAGGGCTTCCATCATGGACGTCGTACAAAAGCCTGCGAGAACAACTTGTCGCCGACGGCAAACTGACTCTTGATGAGAACGCCGAGTTCTACGTCTTCACCGAAGACGTCCCCTTCAAAAGCCCCAGTGCCGGAGGAGCCGTCGTCAATGCCGGAAACATCAACGGTCGAGACGCTTGGAAAGTTTCTGGCACGTCTCAGACCTACGCCGACTGGCATGACAGCAAGATGATTGAAATTGCGATCGACATTATCCCCGACTGACACCGGCACATTTTGCCTGAATCCGACTACCGCAAGAAGAACGGGGTATTCCTTACAGCTGGTTCTTACGAAGATGTTGCAGGGTTCGACGAATTACACCGTGTCCCTGTCCTATGTATGGAGGAATCGTGGTGATAAGCTTTAAGGCAATACAGGTAGACCTGAACGTCAACAATCACTTCCACTTCAACATTTCCACGCCACGTCACCGTTGGTTTAGTCGGAAGAAGTCGGGATTCGTCTTTTCAGATGAGAAGCTGCAAGTGCTTCGTCGCTTTGAAAGTGTGATCAACGACCACGGATTGACAGCACCTCAGCTTGTCCGGTTGGTTCCGGCAAACTGGAAGTGGACCACTCTTACAGTTACGGATCCGCAACAATTTCTGGGTAGCCTCGGCCCAGATCAATTCGAGTGGTTTGCCCGGAAGTTCATGATCAAACGTGATTGGCTGGAGGGTGCAGGGGATTATCCAACAGCATGGCTACGCGGCAATCGCTATCCAAATCTACTGCTTAAAGATCTCAAAGAACTTGGTTGGTTGAACCGAAATCTCCGCATGACGGTGCTTGGAGACAAGGGTAAGCATCGAGAGGGTGAACCACCTAGCCGCTGCGGCATTGTCTTTAGCTACCCAATCTCTCAATGGGAAGACAGTCAGAGAAGTTTCTATTGCCATGCACAGTTGGGGAACCTGTGGAATCTTCATCATTCCCCAGACTACATGAATCTGATGGCGGTCGCTCGCTG
>CAYZYB010001148.1:0-2306 GCA_964481505.1 uncultured Planctomycetaceae bacterium
GATTCGGGAGAGTGACGCCGAAGGATCGCAGCAGACACAGTATCAGAAGGAAATGGAAGCTGAGTACCTGACTCGAATTGAGGAGCTCAAAACTACGGAGCGTTTGACCCCGAGCATGCTTGGGCTTGCCAACAAAAAGACATCCGTCGTTCAGAATTGGTTGCAACTGGAAACCAACAAGGTGCTGTCCGGGCAAATCTGGCGACTGGTGACGTGTGCGTTCTGTCACGACCGCAATTCGCTTGGCCACATCATCTTCAATATGTATCTGTTTTGGGTTTTCGGAACGCGTCTGGAGTCGATGTATAGCTCCAAAGAGATGCTGCTGTTCTACCTTTCGGGCGCTGGAGTCGCCAGTATCTGTTACATGATCATCGACCTCATGACAGGCGCCCCAGTGCCGATGATCGGGGCGTCCGGCGCTGTGATGGCGGTGATTACGTTGTTTGCCTGGCACTTCCCGACGCACAAGATTTACGTGTTCTTTGTGCTGCCGGTCGAAATGCGATGGCTTGTTGCGTTCTACGCGATATACGACCTTCACCCGATGCTGATGCAGGCAGCCGGTGATATTACTCCCGACAACACTGCTCACGCCGCCCATCTCGGCGGGATGGCGTTTGGGTATCTCTATGCAACAAAGAAATTCCGACTCAGCAACTACGTCTCCGGACTCGAACTTTGGTGGAAGAGCAGGCGGCGCGGATTCAAGGTTGTTTCCGCGGAAAGTTCGCCAAACGTGTCACGACGATCACAAAAACTCGCGGATGCCATGGACGCTATTCTGAAGAAGATCAGCGAAGAAGGTGAAGCCTCGCTTACTGACGCTGAACGCAGAACGCTTGAAGAAGCCAGTCGAGAGTTACGCGACAAGCGGCCGTAGCGTCTGCACAGCGATGCTGTTGCTGCTATGACGCTGAGTCAACGTTCCATTTCCCCTTCAGCACATCGTCCGCCGGAATGGGGCGTGAAAAGAAGAACCCCTGTGCGAACTCACAGCCCATCGACTGCAGCAGGTCACGTTGCTCCTGTGTTTCGATGCCTTCCGCAATGACTGCCAGGTTCAGTCGATCCGCCAGCGTGATAATTGTGCCGATGATTGCTCGGTTGTCTTCGGACAACGTCATTCTGTCGACGAACGACCGATCAATTTTCAGCGCATCAAGAGGCAAACGATGGAGATAGGATAGAGACGAGTAGCCGGTTCCGAAATCGTCAATAGCCACCTTGACACCTCGGGCTCGAAGCTCAGACAACAGCAGCGCCCCGGCTTCCGGATTCTGGATAATGGCGCTTTCTGTGACTTCGAGTTTTAAGTCGCCGGGGGGCAGTCCGGTGTTCTCCAGGATCGACGAAATTTCAGCGACAATTTCCGGTTGCGCCAGCTGGCGACTGGATACGTTGACGTTGATAGTTACGTGTTCAAATTGAGGGTCAGCGGCTTTCCATTTGACCATCTGTGCGCACGCTTCTTCCAACACCCAACGGCCAATCGGAATGATGAGTCCGGTGTCTTCAGCGATTGGAACGAATTCTCCGGGCGAAATGGCACCCAGAGTTGGGCTGTCCCATCGCACAAGAGCCTCCAGGCTTGTCAGCCGGCCTGAAACGACGGATACAATCGGCTGGTAGTCGACGCGGAAATTTTTAGCATCGATCGCGTGACGAAGTTCGTTTTCGATGTTCAGACGCCGCGTGACGTCCTCTTTCATCGTGGGATCGAACATTCGAAAGCAGGATCGTCCGTGCTCTTTGGCCTGGTACATGGCCGTGTCTGCTTCCTGAAGCATGTTCGTCGACTCTTTGCAGCTTTCTCCGGCCATGCTAATTCCGACGCTGACAGAAGCGAAGACTTCACGACCGCCGCCAACCGAAATCGGGGCGGACACGCTTTCCAGAATTTTCGCAGCGACAGCTTTCGCGTCGTCTTCCGATGCGACGCCTTCAAGCAAAACCGCAAACTCGTCGCCACCAAGTCGCGAGACGAATGCATCGGAACTGCGGACAGAACCTTCCAGCCGTCGCGCTACAGAAACCAGCAGTCTGTCGCCATAATCGTGCCCCAGGCTATCGTTGATGAGCTTGAAATTGTCGAGGTCAAGATACAGCAATGCGAAGGAGTAGGTTGAGTCTTCCTTATGACGATCAACGCATCGATTGAGTCGCTCGCCGAACAACACGCGGTTTGGCAAGCCCGTCAATCCGTCAGCCACCTTTCCTTCTGTGATGTCTGTCAAAGACCCAGCCAGTCGCTGGGGCGTTCCGTCATCGTTTGTTACCGCCAGACCACGGCACAGCATCCATCG
>CAYZYB010001149.1:0-2304 GCA_964481505.1 uncultured Planctomycetaceae bacterium
CGACGACGTCACACGCGACACACTGGCCGAAGCGTTCGACCAGGAATTGGTCGAAGACGCTGCAGCACTCAAACATATCGAAACGCTGTTTCGAAGCCGTAACCGTGACATGCCGGAACGAAACAAAGTACAGGCTCTGCGCCCGGAAGGTTCTGTCTGCATTCACAACGCTCACGGCACAGCACCGGGAATTCTGATGCGACTTCCGAATCAGGAATGCACGATCGTTGTCATGCCCGGCGTGCCGGCGGAAATGAAACTCATGTTTCACGAACAGTTCGTCCCTGAATTGCCGCACAGTGGGTTCTTCGTCAGACGATCCATGATCCGCACGTTTGGCTTTGGTGAATCACACGCCGAAACGTTACTGGGGGATCTGACAGCCCGCGGTCGGAATCCGGAAGTCGGGATTACCGCCAGTCAGGCCGTGATCTCACTCTCCATCACCGCTCGCGCAGAATCGGACGAAGAGTGCCAGCGAATTTCCGAAGTTGTCCGCGCGGACGTCCGCGAGCGTTTGGGAGACGCCGTGTTCGGTGAAGGCGATGACGAACTGCATCAAGTGGTCGCTGAAATGTTGCTGCAGCAGAACATCCGCATCGCATTGCTGGAAGGATCCACCACCGGCGGAATAGTGGGGCAATGGCTGACAGAAACCGAACGCTATGCATCGCGACTTTCGCATTGCCAGCTGTTTCCTCAAATCATGACCGACACAGAGGATGATGCCTGGTCAGTGGAACGAAGAGCACAGAGCGAGGCGATGTTGGCGGACGGGACAGCAGATTTCGTCCTGATGTCTTCACCGAGCCGCCTGGCGGCGAACAACGATGGAGTCCGCATGCAGCACGGCAGTGTCGCCGTGTTAGGGCGAGATCTCGACTGCAGCCAGGACGTGAGTATGGCTGGCAATCTGGCCATCTTTCGCCAACGAGCAGCTCGAACCGCACTGAATTTACTGCGACTCCATCTGCGATAAACGTGCCCAGACCTCACGGCTCACCGTTATCCGCTATACGTTTTCCAGTCTCTGAAAGACGCCAAAGGTAAAGCCCCACAACAACCAATCCAACAATTGTTCCACCCGCCGCTCCCTGCGTGAGCCCCTGTCCGATGCCAACCGCAAGTGGATCGAAGTTTGCTGAACTGCCCTCGGCAAAAACAGAACGATAATAGCCGGGAACGAACGCCCCCAGCATCGCCCCGATTGCGGTGCCAATCAGACCACCACCGGTCGCTGCTGCGAAAACAACACCAAGCATCCACAGCATAAGCTTCGGTGGCGCAGAAACCGATGGGTGTTTTTGTGGTGCGGTATATGGATTGTCATCTGCCATGACTCAATCATTCTGTGCTTCAGTTTCCAGTTCAACATTCTGCTGGAACAGAATGCGAAATTCGTCCACCCTATCCTGGGGGACAACCAATGCACCGCGTCCCAGAAATCTCAGCCGCCCTCTGGTTTCGAAAATCAGCGTATTGCCGCCCTGCCATTTCGCTCCCTTGAATTTTTCCCACGGTACGAGATCCGTGTAGGCCCAGACGCCACTGTCGTAAATGGCCAGTCGAGTCGTTGCCATGTAGCACCAATAGAGTGAGAGAACGATGCCGAACAAACCACTGCCACGTCCAAACGTCTCACCCTGAAAAAATCCAGAGACTGACATCAATAAGAAGATAACCGCGTTTAGCACGAACAAAAGCTTCCCCGGATTGGGGCCGCAATCCATCAGCAAATCGCCGCGGCGCCGCCTTGCACGAATACCTCCAACCAACATGGCAATCACGCAACCGAGGAACAGGAGTACGAAACCATACATCCCGGCAACCATCGGTGACCAATTGGTGGTCGCTCTGATCCCCCATCGCATAACCAGCCAAATGAACAGGCATGGTACAGCACAGATCAATGCGTTCTTCGCTCCCTGCAACATCGCCGCCGGAGTCAGTCGGGAAACTGCATCACGTGAGACTTTGTCATCGTCGCCAACTATTGGCGGTGCATAGGGATTCTCAGGCATAGTGTACTGATTATGCCTGCGACGCTTCGATTATGCCAGAATGCACCTGTAGATTCTGGGTTACTAGCGTTGAGTGGAACGCGATTTTCGCCAGCCCGACGTCGCTTTGTCCTTCGCGATTTTCATCATCCGATGGAAAGACCCTCCAGACATCTGCTGAATCACAGGAGGTTCGTCCGCAGGCTGAACGCCAGCGTCGCCGTTAAGATCAGCCGGTGGAAGAAAGTGTCGCGGCAGGGTTTCCGGTCGATCGGCGTGGTTTTGCTGAGCCTGGTGCTTCTGC
>CAYZYB010001150.1:0-2303 GCA_964481505.1 uncultured Planctomycetaceae bacterium
GATCTGCACATCGCGGGTGCCTGGGATCTTTCGCACTTCGGCGGCCACTCGTTCCGCATTGTCGCGGCATTGCTTTAGATTTCCGCCGGACACCTGAACACTGATCGGTGTCGGTACGCCCTGGTTTAACGCCATGTTGACAATGCCGCCGGAGACAAACACAAATTGCTCAAGAGGATATTCTTTGGCCAGTTTCTCACGCAGTTCAGCGATGTAAGTTTGCGTTGCGACCGTTCGATTGGCTGGTTTAAGGTTCACAATCAAATAGGCCGTGTCCGGGCCGGAGTTGGAACTCAGAACGGTCGAAAATCCGGCTCCCTTGCCGACGGGCAGTCCGATATTTGCAATCAACGTTTCGATTTGCTCTTCCGGGATCACTTCTTTTATAGAATCTTCCAGGCGAGCGACGATCTTTTCTGTTTCGATGAGGTCCGTTCCTGGCGTGGTCTTGACTCGGATTTCGAACGAGCCGGCATCGACGTCAGGGAAGAGTTCTGAACCGATCATTGGCCAAAGCAGAACGGAAGATCCCACTCCAATAATGATCACCAACGCTGTCAGCGCGGGAACCTTGAGCGCTATGTTCAAAAGACCGCCATACAAACCGCGCGGCTTTGCAATGTCTGCAGCACTGTATGGCTGAGTTGCATCCTGCTGAACTTTTTCACGCACGAACGTGGCGCAAAACGCCGGAATGACTGTCAAAGCGAGAATGTAGGAGGCGCCGATCGTGAAGGTCGCTGCCAGTGACAGTGGAGCGAACAGGTACTTAATCATGCCTGTGAGAAACACAGCTGGCAGGAAAACAGCCAGCGTGGTAATCGTGCCGGCAAGAATGGCCCCGGACACTTCCTGTGTTCCTTCGACTGCGGCGTCCATTGGCGATTTCCCCATCCGCTGATGGCGAATGATATTCTCTACCACCACAATCCCGGCGTCGACTACGGTTCCAATCGCAAGGGCGATGCCACCTAAAGTCATCACGTTGATCGTTTGTCCCGTAAATGCGAAGCCCAGACCGCCGATCAGAATCGCCAGTACGATGAGAGTGCAGATGATCAACGTCGGCAGGAAGCGACGGAGGAAAATCACCACAACCAGCGCGACGAGAATCGCTCCCAGGCCAACCTGGTTGTAGAGGTTCGTCAAGGCCTGGCGAATGTAACCGGATTGGTCGGAAACCAGAGTCACTTCCGTCGCGTCTGGAATGTCCCCTCGCAATTTCATCTGCGGGATTTCGGCTTCCAGCCCTTTTGTAATCCGGTCCACGCACGCAATCGTGTTTTCACCAGGCTCACGCAGCAAGGGACAGTACACGCTGCGTTTTCCGTTGACGCGGACGACGTTGTATTGCAATGCCGCATCGTCGACCACACGCCCAACGTCTCGGACGAAAACGGGGTTACCATTTCGAACGGCCACGGGAATTGCTTCGATGTCCGCAGGTTTCGGCAACGTGTTTCGAGGATGCACCTGATAGTCGATCCCCCCCATGCGAGCCGATCCGCCCGCCATCACCAGATTGGCTTTCGTTACGGCATCGACAACATCCTTGGTGCTCACGTGATGCGATTGAAGTTTCGCCGGATCGACATAAACCATCATTTGACGGAACTTTCCGCCGAACGGGTGAGGAATCTGAACGCCCTTGAGCCCCCCCATTTTGTTTCGGACGGCATAGTAGCCAATGCTGTACAGCTGCGATTCACTCAACCCTTCGCCTGAAATTGCTGCCAGCACGACTGGCAGGTTGGCTGGTTCACTTCGCAATGTGAACGGCCATTCAATGCCCGGTGGCAGGTGAAACATGTCACTGGCTTCCAGGTTCACGATATCGTTCATCGCCGCGCTTGGGTCAGCACCGGGTTGAAAGAAGATCTTCAGAACGGCAGCACCCGGGACAGTTCGCGATTCCTGATGTTCGATCTTACCTGCCAGTGTGAGCGCTCGTTCGACACGTGAGCTAACAGATTTTTCCATATCCAGCGTTGGCAGGCCAGGGTACGAAAAGAAACTCACAATGACCGGCTGTTTGAAATCCGGAAGGATGTCGACCGTGATTCCAGGGATCACGGTTGCACCCAGCAAGCACAGTCCGACAACACCGGACAGGACGGCGAATCGATTCTTCAAAGAGAAGTTAATGAGATTCATGTGAGTTCAATTCGACTGAAGCGGTCAACAGTTGCGTTCGTTTTGCGTTTTGGAGCTGACTCTGTTTGATCCGTCCACCGTGTGCGTGTCGTTTGTGAAATCCCAGCGGTCGATCGAATCGGCCTGCGGGCCGTCCCGCATCAGGGCAG
>CAYZYB010001151.1:0-2302 GCA_964481505.1 uncultured Planctomycetaceae bacterium
GTTTGAAAGAACCCGGCGCGGAACTTCTGGCTCGACTTCCAGCATTGCTGTTTGCGGTATCGTCGGAAGACGTTTTCGACAGTATTCGCAGAATGAAGGGTTACATCGAAGATCGTCTGCGACGAAGCGGTAAGCTTTCGTCGGAGGTAAAACTGGGAGCCGGTTCGATTCGTGATATCGAATTTCTGGTCCAGGCGATGCAGCTGAAGCACGGGCAGAACGAACCACGCGTCGCGAGTGCGAACACTCTCGATGCACTTGTGCGGCTTGCCGAGTTTGGCATTTTTGATGCAACCGAATACCGTCAATTGCGAGAAGGATATGTTTTTCTTCGTACTTTGGAACACGCACTGCAACTGCTGCACAACCAGCAAACTCACGAATTGCCGTCAGATCCTCAACAACAGGCGTGGCTGGCAAGAAGGCTGGACTACCCCAGCGAATCAGACCTGCTGTCTCGCTTCGACGAACATCGCCGCGCCGTGCATTCTATCTTTGTTCGATATATTGATGTCAGAGCTTCGACAGACGCCGAGAAGGCTGGGAGCCGTCTACCGCTGCCAGCGCCGTCCGCGGAGGAAGTTTCTGCCGGCGGGCTGAAGGCGTTTTTTGCCGAGCGACATGCTGAGAGTCGTCGTGATTGCGAAGAGCTCTTTGCCGACGTTGAGCAAGGCGGGCGTTGTCGCATAAGCTGCGAGCCGTTCGGAAGTTCAGGTCGCGAGTACGTCTGGACAATCGCCTGTCTCGATACGCGGGAAATGCTGTCGATGATATGTGGACTGTTCTTTGAGCAACGTGCGGATATTCGCGAAGCCTGCACGCTTGCTGGTGCTGGCAAAAATCGGTTTGGCCATACTGTAGCTCCGGGACGATTTCTCGGAATATTCCTGGTAGATTCGGCTTCTAACAGCTCCAGTTCGACTCTGGCTCGATCCATGGAAGAATCTCTGAAAGAGATGGTCGGGAAGTACCATTCCGGAGCCGGGGCGGAAGTTCGTCGGCAGTTAGTGAAGATCTTTTGCGGTCGCGTGGAGTCGATGGCGGAAGATGGGGCGTCTTCGGCGGATCTTCAGATTCGAGTTTCTGAAGACTCACTTGACGGCAGTGCTAAGCTTGAAATTTCTGCGGACGACAGTTTTGGCTTCTTCTTTGAGGTCTCGAACGCGCTGGGGCTGTGCGGATTCAGAATCCGAAGTGCAGATCTGGGCACAGCAGAAGGAAAGATTTATGACAATCTGCACGTGACGGAAAGTGACGGTAGCGCAATCAAAGATCCTCGTCGCGTTGAAGAGATTCGGACTGCGATTACGCTGATCAAGCAGTTTACCCACTGGCTTCCGTCCAATAACGACCCCTTAAATGCGCTGCTGCGTTTTCGCGAACTTCTCCAGAAACTTTTGTCGCAGACACATCGGGAAAAGGAAAGCAACATCGCGACGTTGCAGCAGCCTGAGGTGCTGCGGCATGTTGGCGTCGTACTAGGGCTCAGCCGCTACTTGTGGGAGGACTTTCTTCGCGCTAGGTCTCGGGATTTGTCGGTCCTCCTGCAGGAAACCGGAGAACTCGAACGCTGCGTTTCGCGAGAAGAACTTCAGGAAGAACTCAGCCAGAGGATGGCAGATATCGATCCGACGCGAACGGCCCAAACTCTGAATGATTTTAAAGATCGGCATCTGTTTCGCATCGATCTGCGACATGTTTCCGGACACTGTGGGCCCTTCGGTTCGTTTTCGGAAGAAGTGACGACTTTGGCAGAAGTCATTGTCGAAGCAGCCGTGGACCATGCATGGGACCGAATGGCCGAACAACACGGCGTTCCCATGGCGGCCGATGGAAAGGTGTGCGAATTTACGGTGGCTGCGCTGGGAAAATTCGGTGGCGTCGAGATGGGATTCGCATCCGACATTGAGATGTATGTCATCTTTGATCAAGACGGAGAAACGAACGGATCTTCTTCCATTTCTGCGAGCAGTTTTTTCGAACGCATAATCGGCTGCGTGACTCAAACGATCGCATCGCGCCGCAAGGGGATCTTCGAAATCGATTTGCGGATGAGACCATACGGTCAGGCCGGAGCGGCAGCGGTTTCGGTCGCGACATTCGAAAAGTACTTTGCTGCGGATGGCGATGCATGGCCTTACGAAAGACAGTCCCTGGTCAAGCTCCGCTGCATCGCCGGCAGCGAATCGTTGCGGAATCGCGTCGTCACACTGCGGAACGAGTTGATCTATTGTGGGCAGTCTTTTGGCTTTGATGCGATGAGGGCCATGCGCGAGAAGCAGATCCGTCAATTGGTTCGAGG
>CAYZYB010001152.1:0-2300 GCA_964481505.1 uncultured Planctomycetaceae bacterium
ATGTGGCGTAGGTAACGTTCCGCTTTACATCGAGTTTGCTGATCGTTGTCGACGGAATTTCGGTTCTTCCGTCCGATCGAGGTTTCGGGGGAGCTTCTCCTGCAGGACGAGCGTCCAGTCGCATTTCGTTTTGAAACAAAATCGCCATGCCACGCAGTTTGCGAATGATCTCCTGATTGCGAATAGGTTTCGATTCGCCCGGATCCGCGGCAAGGTCATAGAGCTGAAGACTCGGGTTCAGATATAACTTCCAATTCCGCCAACGGACTGCCGCCAGCGCGCCCTGGCTGCCGTGGTAGAAAAACGCGTCGAAGTATTCGTGACGTTTGATAATCGAACCCCATTCGCCCGGCGGATCCCAGCGTCGCCGCAGCGGGACAAGTGCGTTGAGTGACTTCTTCAATCCCGGCGCAGGGACGAACCTGGTTTCCCCTTTCAACAGCGGAGTGATGTCACGACCATCGATAACGCGGCCCTCGGGAACTTCGATACCGGCGATGGTTGCCAGTGTTGGATACCAGTCCATCGCACGGACGACAGCCGAAGATTCTCCGTTTGACTGCAGGCCGACTCCCGGCCCCCACGCAATTGCCGGCACTCGGATACCGCCTTCGTAAGTCGAAAGCTTGCGACCTCGGATCTTCTGCTTTGGCGTGCGCCCCGGTCCACGACCATTGTCTGAAGCGTAGATCACGACGGTGTTTTCGTCGATATTTAGACGTTTCAAAGCGTCAAAGATCCGGCCGACACTGTGATCGAGCTCCTGAATCGCGTCGCCGTATTCGCCCCACTCCGAACTTCCCCGAAACGACTCGCTCACACCCAGCGGGTTATGCAGCATCGTGTGAGGAAGGTACAGAAAAAAGGGCGTCTCTTGATTTTGTTCGATAAACTCAATCGCTTCGTCAGTGTACAGCTTCGTCAATTCTGCCGGGTCCGCTGGCCGTTTGATGACGTCGCCGTTTCGCACCAAAGGCACGCCGCCCTTGTCTTCGAAGTAGACGATTTCTACCGGATCAAGATTGTGCAGTAATCCGAAGTAGTGATCAAATCCCTGATTGCGCGGCAGGAATTGTTCGTGGAAACCGAGATGCCATTTGCCGATACACGCCGTGGCATAGCCGTTGTTTTTGAGTAGCTCAGCAATCGTCAATTCGTCGGGATGAATGCCCGATGGCGAATCCGCCCGATGCACCCAGATGTGATTACCGACTCGACGCGGATAGCAGCCCGTCAACAATCCTGCCCGCGAAGGGCTGCAAATCGGAGCAGCAGCGTAGTAGTCCGTGAATCGAACTCCCTGCTCTGCCATGGCATCGATACGAGGCGTTTGGATCTCCGTCGCTCCGTAGCAACCAAGGTCGTAGTACCCCTGATCGTCAACAAAAATGAACACGATATTCGGTGGGGCATCAGCAGTCGCCGAAACTCCACAGCAGCAGCTATGCAGGGCAGCAAGCAGAGCGAATGCAGTCGTAGTAAGCGGCTGGTTCTGTCTACGGTTCATGATGATTTGCTAACCTTTCCGTGTTACTGTTCCGGGCCATCGCAATAACCGCAGTGTTGCTGAAGAAACGGCTGCAGACTCTCGTTTGAGACCTCTGTCTGCTTCTGCGATTCAGTCGATACTGCGTGCGCGGCGCAGATTGCTATGGCCGCAAGCCAGCAGACTTGTTGCCCGATTGAGACCGTGATCTTCGTCAGCGATCGTTGCCATTGCATTAAACATAAAGCGTTGCGCGGTCTCTCACCGCAAATATAAAACATGCGTTGTTGCGAAGCGCAAACCACATTGTAGTTCAGAGCAACGAATCGCAAAGCGACGTTTGTGATACTCAATTCGATTACGAAATTCGCCAGATAACACCATCGTTTCCAGCACGACGTTCAGTGTAAAACCACGGCCTTTTCAGGTCGAGCAATCCGGCGCACCGTTACATTCGCGTCCCACACAGATTCAGCCATAATCCTGCAGTGGAACGGTCTGAATCTGGCTTCGGAGTGGCTCATCTAAAGAAAGCGACCGGCAAAGGGGGGGGATTGCAGTATCTGGAGTCGGAATAGGGGCGACTTTACAGTAAACTGCGAACACACGCCGAAGGCCGAGTGCTCTGTTCCAGTGCATAAATTCCAATTGGGTTCACGGTGGAATTGCCTGGATGACGAATTCACGGCCGCGGCTGGCGAATGCTGATCATAACCACTTGCTTTGAGAGTATGTCGATGCAGAAAAAGTCCGTTAGAGTGCGCAAGCGAACGAGTTCGTCAACTGAGCCACTGGAGTCTCGGCAGCTGTTGAC
>CAYZYB010001153.1:0-2299 GCA_964481505.1 uncultured Planctomycetaceae bacterium
GTCGACAACCTGCTGGCGCACGAGATTCTCGAAGGCGAAGTGGTTCACGACATCGTCGAAGAATGGACGGCGTAGGAATCTGCCCGAGAACTGTAGCGTGCAGCTTGCGGCAGGGCCGCTTCTCACCGGCCATCGTGCACCATTGTGACCACGGCCGGTAGGAATCGGAACGTTCCCCTAACCGATGTTCAGTTTGCCGTTGCTGTTTCCAATTTCGCGAATCCCGGCGCCCATGCGATCGCTGAGCGAAAGGAACAGGTTATTGAGCGGCGTTTCTTTCGGAGACGCGATCACTCGCCCTGCCTCGATCGTGCCGCCGCCTTTTCCGGCCACCAAAATTGGCAGATCGTGGTGAGCATGACGCATGCCGTCGGAAATCGCGCTGCCGTACAGAATCATGCTGTTGTCCAGGAGGTTGCCGGTTCCCTCTTCAACCTTCTTCATGCGACCGAGAAAGGCACTGAACTGTTCGAACAGGTATTTGTCGATGCGAGCGATTTGTTCGATCTTCTTTTCGTCGCCACGATGGTGTGAAAGTTCGTGATGTCCATTCTTTACGCCGACATCTCGGTAAGCACGATTGGATCCCGCATCGCCTACCATGAATGTGGCGATTCGCGTGGTGTCTGTCTGAAATGCCAGAATCAGAATGTCGTACATCAATCGAATGTGTTCAGCCAGTTCCGCAGGCACGCCTGGTGGCAGATCCATTTCGGGAATCTCTGCCGGAGCCATATGGTTGGCACGGTCGATTCGCTGCTCGATCTCTCTCACGCTGGTGTAGTACTCGTCCAGCTTTTGCCGGTCGGTCCCGCCGAGTCTTCCCTGCAGGCGCTGGGCGTCTTCGGAAACGAAATCGAGCACACTTTTGCGGTACTTGTTTCGGCGTTCCTGAATCTCACTTTCTTCCGCTTTGCCGAACAGTCGTTCGAATGCAAGTTTCGGATTCACTTCTTTGGCGGTGGGTGTGTTTGCGGATTTCCAGCTAACGTTGGTCGAATAGGCACAGCTGTAGCCTGAGTCGCAGCCACCGGCGTTCTTGCCCCGGTCGATCCCGAGTTCCAGCGAAGGCAGTCGAGTTCGGTCGCCTAACTGTTTGGCAATCGCCTGATCGATAGAAATACCAACTTCGATATCAGCGCCCTTGGTCTTCCTTGGCTGTGCGCCGGTGAGAAAGCAGCTGGCGTTGCGAGCGTGGTCGCCACCGCCGTCACCATTCGCTCGCGCGTGGTGTTGTGTTAGCCCGGTGAAGATCGTGACGTCGTCTTTGTGCGGCTTCAACGACTGCATCGTTTCATTGAGTTCGAACTGATTTCCTTCGCCCGTTGGCTTCCAACGATCCATAATGGCGCCGTTTGGAAAGAAGACGCAAGCCAGGCGATTGGGCGTCTCGTTGGCAGCGCTGGCGGCATTGGCCGCAGGTTGCATAATTTCCAGTAGCGGCAATGCCATCGTCATACCGGCGCCGCGGAGAACTGTTCTACGATGAAGATGCATTTTGCTGACTCGCTGATTCGTTGCGGAAGGGCAATCACCCGATCGCTCAACACAGAATTAGTTATTTGCTCAGTGCTAACCGGCCCTCGGCCGCTTTGCGTTTCAGGAATGGATCCGAGAGCACGATGGCTTCGACCAGAGCAGAGAAACGGTGGCCGTTCTCCTGCAGCTGTTCGACGCAGTCGTCGACGGTACACTTGTCGTAATATTCGGTTCCACGACCTATCGCGTAGGTTAACATTTTTTCAGAAAGCGTCCGGAAGAAACTTTCCTTCCGATTGCGGACGATACCAATCAGCTGAATTGGCCCATCAAAAGTTTCGCCCGAAGGAAGTTGGCCGGATGCGTCAATTCTTCGTTTTCCGTCTTTGTCTCGCCATTGTCCAATCGCATCGAAGTTTTCCAACCCCAGCCCCAACGGGTCCATCACCTTGTGACACGCCGCACAGCCCGGGTCTTCGCGATGCATGGCCAGTTGCTCTCGCAGTGACAGGCCGGGCGAAACTTTTGCGGTTTCTTCAAGTTCCGGAACATCAGGAGGCGGCGGTGGCGGAGCTTCTCCAAAAATGTTCTCCATAATCCACTTACCGCGTTTGACCGGGCTGGTTCGACCGGGATTAGACGTCAGCGTGAGGATACTGGCGTGCGTCAGCACACCCGCCCGCTTGGTGCCCCGCAGCGAGACGCGTTCGAAGTCGTCGGATTTGACGCCCTTGATTCCGTAGTGCTTCGCGAGTCGTTTGTTGATAAAGGTGAAGTCGGCAGACAGCAGATCTTCGACGCTGCGGTCTTCCTGCATCAC
>CAYZYB010001154.1:0-2299 GCA_964481505.1 uncultured Planctomycetaceae bacterium
CCAGCATGGCTGATAATGGATGGCGTCGTCCCTTACGCCCGCGTGGATCGGAAACTTCGGCCAAAAACGCCAAAAGGCTTCCCGCGGGGGCGATCATCACTGATCTTCCTCCTGATTGAATTCAATTACACTCCGTTAAACTCAAACAATACTAAGCACGCCACCCAAAAACGAAAAGAGGGCGACCCTGTGAATGACAGGATCGGGGGCGCAGCGACGCCGAATTCCTGTCACTCAGAGCGAAGCGAAGAGCCTCTGCTATCCGCCGCCGCGGAACGAAAGATTCTTCAGTCGGCACCGGCTCACTCTGAATGACCGGGGAATACAGCTACAGCCGCCGGCAACTTCCTACAACTCTGTCACTTCGAGACAGGCAGGCTCGTCGTCTGCTCATGACGCGTACACACACCCGAAGCTCAAAATTCTTGAGCCTTTTCAGGCTCAAGCGCGAATTGCACCTTGGTATTGTCTCCCGGCAGTGCGAGAATGGAACCACCGAAGCGACGAGCGTCGACTTTCTATTGGCGGGCCACTGATGTCTCTACCTAACAAACTGCTCTCTGCAGTTGGACTATTGTTTGCACAACGCCGGAATCACAGGTCATTACTCAATCGGGATGTGTTGCTAACGCGGGACATCCAGTTGCTGGAAGATCGAACGTTGCTGGCATCGTTCACTGTGGATACGGTGCTGGACCTCCCTGCGGCGAATCCGGCCACGTCGGAACTGACTTCCGACGGTTCTGTTTCACTACGTTCTGCCATTCAGCGGGCCAACGTCACAGCCGAATCAGACACCATTCAGTTTGCCGCATCGACCAACGGTATTCCGATCAAGCTCACGATCGCAGGGATAGGCGAAAATGCTGCGGCAACCGGTGACCTTGACATCATTGATGCCGACGGCACAACACAGACGGACCTGACGATTCTTGGAAACAGTGCGGCGGAAACAGTCATTGATGCAAATGCACTTGATCGCGCGTTCCATGTACAGAACCTTGCAACAGCCGTTTTCGAACGACTGACGATTCGGGGAGGCTTGCTGACAGCCGCTAATTCCGCTGGTGATGGCGCCGCGATTCTGTCGGCGGGGCGGATTGAGGTTCGGGACTCAATCGTGCGGGACAACGCGGCCGGGTATCGAGCGGGCGGGATCCAGATTGACGTTGGTGTCAGCGCTGGCACTTCCGTCATCGAGAACACCACAATCAGCAGCAATACATCGACAGCCAGCGGGAGTGGCCTGGTTGTGCTTGATGGCGTCGTGGAGATCTTGAAAAGTACGTTTACCGATAACGTTGCAGGAGGCGCCGGGACTATTGCTAATGCGGCCGACACGACGCACATCACGATCTCCAACACCACAATATCGGGGAACCATGCGGCGACGGGTGGAGGTGGAGGCATTGTTGGATTTAACGGCACCATCGATATCCAGCACAGCACTATTGTCAACAACACGGCCGGTGCCGTTGCCGGAGGAATTGCGTATCGCAACGGCGCGATTTCGCTTATTAGCACGATTGTTGCCGGGAACACGTTAACAACAGGCGGCAACACGGCAGCAGAAATCGGCAAGCTCAACAACTCGACCGGTTCCCTCCTGGCCAGTCACAATCTGATCGGTGATGCCGCGACCTCGGGGGGAATCACAAATGGAGTGAACAACAATATTGTTGGCAGTGACCCATTACTGGGACCGCTGGCATTTTACGGAGGCCCCACAAAAACGCATTCACTGCTCGATGGAAGTCCGGCGATTGACAAGGGAACTGCAACAACCGTTTTTTCAATCGAGGATCAGCGAGGAGCAGGGTTCTTCCGAGTCGAAGATGATGCGGCCATCGCCAACGCATCAGGCGGCAACGGCAGTGATATTGGTGCGTACGAGCGGCAGATCAGCACATTCACGCGAGATTACGGTGACGCTCCTGATGCTGCCAACGGCACGGGCTTCCAGAATTACAATACCCGCTCCACGGATCTCGGACCGTCTCATACCGTGCCAGCGACGCCGCTCGTGTATCTCGGCGATAGCGTCGACGCTGAGGCCGAAGCATTTCCTGGCGTGACGGCGAATGGTGACGACCTGAAGTCCTTCGCGGGAACAGCCAACGATGAAAACGGAGTGCTGAATCCTGTGGATCTGTCGGCGACAGAACGGGCAGCACCAACCGTAGCGTTGATGGCGACGAACAATTCCGGAAGTGCCGCCACGCTGTCCGGGTGGATCGATTACAACCAGGACGGCGTGTTTGATAACGCCACCGAGCGTGCGCAGATTGCAGTGCCAAAC
>CAYZYB010001155.1:0-2298 GCA_964481505.1 uncultured Planctomycetaceae bacterium
GCACGCGAGCATCAAAGATGCGGCCGGCATCCAGAAGGGGCTTCATCCATTTGTGGAAGAACAGCAGTAGCAGCGTGCGGCCGTGGATACCGTCGGCATCGGGGTCAAACAACAGGATGATACGCTTGTACCGAATTTTCGCCATGTCGAATTCGTCACCAATTTCAGTCCCCATTGCTTTCATGAGTGCCGCAAACTGGACGTTGTTCTCAAGATCTTCTTCGTCGGCTTTGGTCGCGTTCATCGGCTTTCCCTGCATGGGCAGAATCGCCTGAAACCGCGGACTGCGCACTCCACCAAGCCCACGCGCGGCCGAGTCACCTTCCACGATCCACAATTCGGAATCCGCGTCATCGCCGTGCTCGTAGCAGTCTTCCAGCTTCCCGGCTTTGTGGTAACGGTGCATTTATAATCCTTGAACCAGGCTTAGCCCCCAAACGCGATTTCGTAGTGGTGGCATCCTGCCGCCACACTGTTTTTGCAGCTGTTTCGCGGCGGCTGGAAGCCACCACTCCCCATTGTATAAATGATCGTCGTCATCACGTTGTGAAAGGCGTCAGTAAGCGAGTCGAAACTACTCTTCGGCAGGAAAAACACTGGCAATAATTTCGGGAGATTTTCTCATCCCAATCGGGTGAGCCAACGTTTTACGATTGGACTATGATCAGGTCTCATCCCTGCTTCGTTAACGCTTTCAGCAAGAATACAAAAACTCAGAAGGAAATTTCGTGAACACGGAAACTCTGACATGCAATTCCTGTGGCGCTCCGCTTGAAGTGCCGGTATCGGCAAACTTTGTCACGTGCAATCACTGTTCCTGTCAATTGGCTGTTCGTCGGTCGGAATCAGCAACGTTCACGGAACAGTTTGACCGTCTGGCAGAAAAAACGGACCAACTGAGTTCTCGCGTTGACAAACTGAGTACTCAAAACGAAATGGCTGCGCTCGATCGCGAGTGGCAGTTAGAACGCGAAACCTACATGGTCTCCGGCAAACACGGCCACCGAAGTCTTCCGACACAACTGGGTTCCGCGGTCGGCGGAATTATCGCGGCGTTTTTTGGGCTGTTCTTGACCGTTTCGGGTGCTGGCGCTGGTGCAGGGCCTGAAACGTTGTTTGGATTCGTCTTCATTGCGCTCGGGGTGGGCAGTGCGATCAACGGCTTCACCAAAGCGAGTAACTACAAAGACGCCGAACGGCGATACCGACGGCGCCGCGGAAAGCTCAAGGCTGATGCTTCGCGTTGAAGCGAAGAACGGCAGGCCAGGGGCGTCGTAGCAAATTATTGCATTTGAAACGGGTGCCCGGAGTTGGACTGAGCTTGCGGAGGAAACCCCGGGAGTTCGTTTCGCAACTTTCTGCGGCTACACCCACGGACCAGGGGCGCAGCTTCGACT
This sequence comes from uncultured Planctomycetaceae bacterium, assembly GCA_964481505.1. Lineage (GTDB taxonomy): Bacteria > Planctomycetota > Planctomycetia > Planctomycetales > Planctomycetaceae > Fuerstiella. The sequence continues at coordinate 1,398 of CAYZYB010001155.1, forward strand.
AAACGTAGCAGTACCGGCAACTTTCTGTTGCTGTGCTGCGACAGGATGCCGCAGTTACGGTCAGCGAAATCTTCGGATCAGCGTTACGATTTCAGTCCCAGCATTCGGTCCAGCGAATCCGCCGTCTGATAGATCAGTGCTTCCGGGAAATGAGCGTACGGATGGAAGTATTCGAATGTCAGGTAGCCGTTGTAGTTTGTTTTTTCGAACGCATCGAGCACGGCTGGCCAATTAGTCGTACCATCAAGCAGCGGACGGAACGCTTCCAAAGAATGATCGCTGCCCTTCTTGGTGTATTCTTTCAGGTGAACGTTCTTGATTCTGCTGCCAAGCATTGAAATCCAGTGTTCCGGAAACTGGTATTCCATGATGTTGCCGGTGTCGAAATGCACCTTCAAATACTCACTGTCAAAACTGTCGACGAAATCGATCATTTCGAAAGGCGACAGCAGGTAGCCGTTGAAGAAGATGTTCTCAATATTCATCGAGACCTTTAATTCCTCAGCTTTCGGCAACAGTCTGGCAACGGCCGCTCGAGCGCGTTTATCGCAGACGTCGTTCGGCGTTGGATCATGGTCTTCTCGCCACGGCATGTGCACCGCGCCTGGGACAACCAGCAGGTTTTCTGTACCCAGGTCGTGAGCCGCCTGAGTCATCAGTCCGGCGAGCTCCATTCCGCGAGCCCGTTCTGCGGCGTCATTGCTGGTCAACGGGTATGGCCAAAACAGAAACGAACAGAGCCCGCTGATTTCGATGCCGATGTCTTCTGCCATTTTTCGGATGGCGGTGAATTCCTTCGTGCCTGACTTTGGCGACAGGTCGCTTTCGAGGTCGTAGTTGAGTTCGATACCGTCGAAGCCTGCATCCTTTGCCAGTTGCAGACATTGTTTCAGTGACATTT
>CAYZYB010001156.1:0-2296 GCA_964481505.1 uncultured Planctomycetaceae bacterium
CAACATGTGATTCCCAAACGCATCAACCTCGCTTCACCATACTGCTGCATTTAGGAGTGCGAAGCTAAAGCTGCGACAGCTCATGCCGAAAACCGCCCGACAAAATCGGGAAGCGGCACCACGTCCGTGGGTCGAGATTTTTGTCGTCGACATGAAACGACGGCGCGTAGCGTTCGCGCTTCCACTGATTGCGAGACCACAGTTGAAAGAAGCGAATCACCCATTCTTTCAACTGCTCGGGCTTGTGCTCTGTGTGACGTTCCGTAAGCATCTGCAGGATTTCCTGCGGACTCAACTTGTCGCCGATCGCCAGACCTTCGATTTCGTCCAGAAGCGGATACGGCATCAGGTCGCCTTCGTCGGTTTGCTCGTAACTTGAGGGACGAAGTTCTGCTGTTGGCTGTTGTTGATTGACAAGTTTCAACACGGGAACCGCTTCGCAACCACCGGATCCTTCAGACTCCATCGTGCGCAGCCATTCGCGCAGAAACGCTTTGTCAATGCCGGCGATCGGGCTTAGACCGCCAGACGTATCACCGTCCATCGTCGCATAACCGACAGCGGCTTCCGACCGATTGCTGGTCGACAACAGCAGAGCATTCTTCAGATTGGCAAACATCCAAATACTGGGCGAACGCGTTCTGGCCTGAATATTCTGCAGCGTAATGTCGTCCTGTTCCCAGGAAAGCTCCCGACCGATCGCTTTCTGCACGATGTCGGTGTAGCCGACAACAAGTGCGTCGACGTCGAGTTCGTGGAATGTGCCGCCAACGGCAACCGTCACTGCGTGAGCGGCGTTGAGTGTTACGTCGCCACTGTTTCGCGTCGCCTGATAAACGCCGGTGAAGAGCGCCGCCATGACTTCGTTGAGATTCGTCGCGTCCGCGATTGACTTGAGGTAGCTGACACGATTCCTGAAACCGTCCATCCCGAGTTCCGCGATCGCTCGTTCAAAAGCACATCGAATCAGGCAAGCCACCGCAGAAGAATCCGCCCCACCGCTCATGCTGACCACAAATCCATTGGAATAGCTCTTCCGCATATAATCAAACAGAGCCAGCGCGATGGCCTGCGTGAATTCTGCATGTTCGGATTCTTCGGGGCCTTCTTTCGTGGCAGTATGTGGAGCTTCCGGAACCGCCAGCCGACCACCAACGCGAGCGATACGATCGTGGACTTCATCTGCAACATCCGCGGGCATCGAATGAATGGCCGCGCGACGTGTACGACTCAAATCCACGTCCACATCGGCCACAGTCACATGGACGTCGTGAAAGCCGAATCGCGGTCCACTGGCAATCAGTTCACCGGATGACGCAATCAACGCTCCACCATCGTACACAGCGCGTCCCGCTTCGTTGCCGATCAGGTTGGCGTAAATATAACTGACGCCAAACGAGCGAGATCCTTCCAGCACGAACCGCTTGCGGATTTCGTGCTTGCCAAACGCAAAGTGACTGGCGCTCGGATTCAGGATAATGTCGACGCCGCATTCGGCCATGCGATTTCCCGGACGGCCGGCAACCCATGCGTCTTCGCAGATTTCAAATCCCATTCGAACGCCATCGCATTCGAAGATGAGATCACCGATCGGCCACGAATTTCCATCGTGATGATATTCACTAATGGTTTCGGCCGGCCATGCGCGAAACCAGCGTGGTTCGTAATGTAGTCCGTCGCCAGCGAGATGCTGCTTCGGGACAAATCCCACGATCTGCCGATCCGCCACAACGCACGCAACATTGTACACACCGTTGGTGACGTACAGCGGCAGGCCGACAGACACGACCATACCTCCGGTTTCCGGTACGATTTTCAGTAGCATCTGCCACGCCGTTTGCCACGTGTTTGGTGACACAAACATGTCTTCACAGCCGTAGCCGGTGATGCAGAGTTCGGGCAGGCACAGGACGCTGACCTGACTTTCGCGAGCCGATCGGATGGCGTCCAGAATTCTGGCCGTGTTTCCTTCCCAGTCCAGGGGAGTTTGATTCAGAACGGCTGCTCCGAGTCGAGTTCTTTTCATTGTATTGTTTCAGTTTTCACAGTTCACTGTCTGGTGTGATGGTCCGTCATCATTCGTCGCCAGTCTACAGAGAACACTTTCTGTCCATTCAGACAAGTTCAACGCTGTCGACGTTCAGTGTTATTGTTATCACCCGTGGTAAAGAAGTAAATCGCCTTATGAAAACCCGAGAATCGACGGGTGTCGTCGCAGAAAGCTGCGAAGTTGAAATGGGTGGCCACCCAACGCCGTTAACGGTGTAAACCGGCATAAGCTGCGGTTCAAGGGGGC
>CAYZYB010001157.1:0-2295 GCA_964481505.1 uncultured Planctomycetaceae bacterium
CTGCCGACGAAGAACTCAGGACAACGCAGTATCTGATCCTGGACCACTCTCCGAATCGTACCGGCCGCAAAATGCTGGGTCCGCGTACTGGGTCTGCGACTCGGAGAGTCGCTCTACTTTCAAAAAACAGCATTGCCCTGGCGAATACCTCTCCAACGATACCAGGCAACGAAACACTTCGATAACATTGGACGTACTCGGCTGATGAGTTGAATCAATGTTCTCAAGGTTTCCCGGTATCTGTGTACGACACCGCTACGGAAAAATACTTCAAAGCCAATCAGTCGTTTCTGTTCAACTGGACGGATCATGGCCGAGAACTCTGTTGGCTTGATGGAACAACGATCGCCTTTCACGAAGAACTCGCCGCATCGCTTAATCGACTTGCGGTAGGCGGACTTCCCGGTTTTCAGGCCGTCGTTCTTGGCATGGCCGTGTTGCGTGCCAGTTGGCCTGATGTTCGCAGCCGTCTTTCTCGCCTGATCAACGCGCTGCAGAATTCGCATTTCCCAACTTACGCTGCGGCAATGCAAAAGCATCAACATCTGCTGGTGACCTGGGAAACGTCATCACACAAGCTTGAGCTGCTCACACGATACGCAACGGCCAATGCCACTTCTGTTTCCGCCAAAGCAGAACTGCTGGCAAGCCTGTTCGACCGATTCGAAAGCGCCTACAGCCGTGAAGAACAGCTCGACATCGCTGCATCCTTTTCTGCCGGGCTTCCGGACGACTGGGTGGTCGAACGAAAAGGCGACGGCGAACCCATGACGCTGCCGTCAACCGATGAAGAAGAAGAACTGTGGCGAACGCGTCCGCCCGTGTTTCATCGAGTGCTGCACGATGTGCTGGAATTAGTTCGTGTCGCCCGCATTCTGGCTGGCGGACTGCATGACTACAGCGAAGAAGATCTCCGGCACAAAGCTGAAACCGGAATTGCTGAAGAAATCACGGCCCCCGAAGAATCACCACTCGATGCTCCCCAAAACGCCGCGGAGTTGCTGCAATCGTTACAGGAAGATTCGGAACTCCACCGGTTCGCGAAACTCACACAACATCTGACAGCAGCCGTCAGTCTGCCCCGGTCGCTCGCGACAACTCAGCAAATACGTGCGGGCGGCGTTTCTGATATCAGCAACCGCGGTGAACTCGATAAACTGCTCCTCAGCGAACTCGCGTTCGACGACCTCACACTGGCGGTCCGAATTGCTTCCAACGAAGCGATGTACCTGCGGCATGAAACGCCGCCAAGCCCCCAGGCCGAACTGCGACCGGTACTGGTCGACACCAGCCTTCCGATGTGGGGAATTCCCAAGCTGTACGCCACGGCCATGGCACTCGCCCTGCGAATCGGCGCGGGCGAAAACCTTTCGGTGGATTGCTTTCGAGCAAACGGAACTGACGTCGAAGCGGCGCCCCTGAACTCCCGCGAAGACATATCCGAACAGCTGGCCACGCTGGCACCGACAGAACACATCGGCTCCGCGCTGGGCGCCTTCGAAACTCGCATCGCTGAGTCCGGCGCAACAGCAGAACCTGTACTGATCACCACCAGCGATCCACTCGCGTCGCACACCTTTCGGCGCGCCCTGGATCAACTCAAACTGAAGAGCCTCTGGATCATTTCCGTAGAACGCGACGGTCGACTTCAGGTGTTGCAGCGAACAAAACAGGGAACGTCGGTCCGCCGCAAAATTCATTTGCCGCTGGAGGAGATTCTTACGAACACCGCGGACGCGAAGGATAATGACGTCGCCGAAGGCCTGCCTGCAATTTTCGGTTTGGAAGAATTCCCACTGCTGCTTTCGCACGAAACCAGAGCAGGGCGGATGTATCAGTGGGGAGATCAGGCCGTTTCGTTTTCCGATGACGGCCGCCTGATGCTGTGGCCAGCCCACGGACTGGGAGCTCGCCAGTTGTGCGACACTTTGCCAATTCCCAAAAAACGAAAAGCACATTTGATCGATCGAACCGACACGACGATCGAATTCCTGTTGAGTGGCGACGATCCTGAACTGGTGCGTATCACCCGCCCACTAACCGTGCAGCGAAGGAGTATCCCTGAGCATCTCTTTCATGTTTCAGATGTGAAGTTGTGCGGCGATGATTTGATCGTCTTCCAGCCACAGCGAGACGACTGCTGGTCGGCAACAGCGATCTCACGCGAAACCGGTGCTGTCCTTTCACGAATTGTTTCGAACGACGGCGTTCGTCGAAATGGGCGTTGCTTCGTCAAGGCCGGTCAGTGGAGACTCTTAGCCACGTTGAGTCAAGTTCTGAGCACGCAGCCACTGC
>CAYZYB010001158.1:0-2294 GCA_964481505.1 uncultured Planctomycetaceae bacterium
CAACAGTGCGTCTGTCATTGTAACTCCCGTAGCATTCGATGGGCCATCGTTGGTGACATCGATGGTGTAGATCAAATTGCCAGCGCCGCTGCCCGCTTCGACTGTGGCTGGGCCGGATTTATCAACAGTAATATTTACCAGAGGGGTGATCTCTGTGACGACAGTATCTGAGTTGTCATTAGGATTGGTTTCTGGTTCGTTGCCGGCAACGACGGAGACGTTCGTTAGGTCGAGCGATCCTGATGTCGTTGCATCTACTGTTAGCGTCACAGTAATACGTTCTGTGGCACCAGCAGCCAGATCTCCAATATTCCAGACAGCAGTCGCGTTGTTGAATTCCCCCGGACGATCGGTTGAAACAAGCGTCACACCCGACGGCAGGCTGAGCAGCAGGGCGTCTGTCATTGTCACGCCGGTTGCGTTGGACGGCCCATCGTTGGTTACGTCGATCGTGTAAACGAGGTTGTTGCCACTGCTGCCAGGGACCACTGTCGCTGGCCCGTTTTTGTCGACCGTGAGATTGATAGACCGATCGACTCCTGTGACAACGGTGTCTTCATTGTCGAGCAGTGTTGTTTCTGTTTCGTTGGCGGCAACGACAGAAACGTTTGTTATGTCGAGTGTGTCAGAAACCGTTTCATCAACGGAGAGCGTGATTGTAATTTGCTCTGTCGCACCGACTGCGAGGTCGCCAATGTTCCATACCGCAGTGCCAATGTTGAATTCTGCTGGCAGGCTTGTCGATTCGAATGAAACTCCCGCTGGCAAATTCAACAGCAGAGCGTCTGTCATCGTGACGCCGGTGGCGTTGGACGGCCCATCGTTGGTGACGTCGATTGTGTACACCAGGTTGCCAACACCGCTACCAGCGATGACTGTGGCTGGGCCGTTTTTGTCTACGCTGATGTTGATTTCACGATCGATATCTGTGACGACAGTGTCTTCGTTGTCGGCCAGGGTGGTCTCCGTTTCGTTTGCTGCGACAACCGAAACGTTGGTGATTTCCAGCGTGTCAGAAACGGTTTCATCTACCGTCAGTGTCACGGTGATCTGCTCTGTTGCACCAACTGCCAGCTCGCCAATGGTCCAGACAGCCGTGGCCTCGTTGAATTCTCCTGGCAGACTCGTGGAAACGAATGAGACGCCCGCAGGAAGATTCAGCAGCAATGCGTCTGTCATCGTGACACCCGTCGCATCGGATGGCCCATCGTTTGTGACATCGATGGTGTACACAAGGTTGCCAACACCGCTACCGGCGATCACAGTCGCCGGACCCTCTTTATCGACACTGATGTTGATGCTACGATCGATTTCAGTGACAACTTCGTCTTCGTTGTCCAGCAGTGTTGTTTCAACTTCATTGGCCGCGACGACAGAAACATTTGTGATTTCGAAATCGTCCGCGACTGTTCCATCAACGGTTAGAGTGATGGTAATCTGTTCGGTTGCGCCAACGGCGAGATCACCAATACTCCATACAGCGGTGGCGTTATCGAATTCTGCAGGCAGACTTGTTGAAACAAACGAAACACCTGCTGGTAGGTTCAGCAGCAACGCATCAGTCATTGTCACGCCTGTGGCTGCTGAAGGCCCTTCGTTTGTGACGTCGATCGTGTAGACCAAATTACCTGCGCCGCTTCCCGCGATCACAGTCGCCGGGCCATCCTTATCGACAGTAATGTTTACCAGGCCGTTGACGGTCGTGATTACGTCGTCATCGTTATCTGTTAGATCGGTTTCTGTTTCATTCGCCGCGACGACGGCGACATTGGTAATCTCCAGCATGTCAGCAGCCGAAATGTCGACGGTCAGAGTGACGGTGATCTGTTCTGTGGCGCCAGCCGCGAGATCGCCAATGTCCCAGACAGCGGTTGCGTTATCGAATTCTCCCGGGAGGCTTGTAGACACAAAGGAAACCCCGGCGGGTAGGCCAAGTAGTAGAGCGTCTGTCATCGTGACGCCGGTGGCATCAGATGGCCCATCGTTTGTGACATCGATCGTGTAGACAAGATTTCCAGCACCACTTCCTGCAATCACAGTTGTCGGTCCGTTTTTGTCAACGGTGATGTTGATGCTTCGATCGATCTCTGTGACGACGTCGTCGTCGTTGTCCAGCAGTGTTGTTTCAACTTCATTGGCCGCGACGACAGAAACATTTGTGATTTCAAGATCGTCCGCTGCTGTTTGATCGACGGTCAGAGTGACGGTGATCTGTTCTGTGGCGCCAGCCGCGAGATCACCAATGTCCCAGACAGCGGTTGCGTTATCGAATTCTCCCGGGAGGCTTGTAGACA
>CAYZYB010001159.1:0-2294 GCA_964481505.1 uncultured Planctomycetaceae bacterium
GTGGTGGAGTGGGCCCTGGCGGTGGCGATGGCGGCGGCGTTGTTGGCGGAGGTGTTGGCGGAGGTGTGCCCGGCGGAGGTGTGGTTGGTGGCGGCGGCGGTGGTGGCGGATCGCCAACGTAAGTGCTGTGCGCAATATAGTCGATGTATTTGGACCAATAGTCGAAGTTGATCGTCGAGTCCGGCGTTGGTTTCGCATTGGGCATTACGACAGCAATTTGGTAGTCGATAATCCAGGCGTAGGCCTTTTGCTTGCGGACGGTCTCGCTGTCAGTATTTGTAATTCGATAGGTTGCGGGAGTGCCAGCGGTTGTTAGCGGGCCGTCGTCCTTTGTCATTTCGGCGTACGCATATTGGTTTTCCGGGGTTCCGAGTGGCGCGCCCATGTATTGAAGTGTGCCAGGGAAAGTTCCGAATCCAAAATCGGTATACACATCCTGCATCAGTTCTGTTGCAACCGTTGGATATCCCAGCGGAGAGTATTGCGCGGTCAGGGCATCTGTTGCCCAGCAGGGCTCGGTGTCATCGTTCATCGATCCAGAGAGGTCGACGACAAAAACCAGGTCTCGGGGGTTGAGCATGCCGATCGATGTAGCCTGCTGATCGAATTCGCTGGTCCCCATGATCGGTGCAAAGAACAATGCCTGATCCTGAACTCGCGTTGTCACGCGCACAGCGTTGGCATCTGTCGGGCTCACAACGAATTGTTTCAGCGCGAAGTCGTAAAACCCCAGTTCAACATCAGCTGCATCCAGAACAACCGGTTGGCCACCTGCATTGTTGTTTGCAGCCAGGCTTTGTGCGGAAGCGGTGACCGTGCTGTTGCCGAGTGGAATTTCCTGAGCACTTCCCAGAGCTGCTGCATCTGCAGCACCCTGTAACTGAGTTTTGACGACGGCCATGTAGCCGATGTCGACAGTTAACGCGACGAACGCGAAAACTCCGACAAGCAGGATCATGGCCAGAACCAGAATTGCTCCGCGACGGTTTGAAGTCGTCTCTTTGTCTTTGATTTCGGTTTTCATTCGAGCTTCCACTTCCGCAACAAGAAACAGAGGCTGAAGACGGTGCCTCTGGGAATCCACTTACGGAAAGCTATGTCACGAAATGGTGGTTGCGAAAAGAAAACACGAATTTGTGATTTTCGGGGACCTCCCAGCGGATTTCGAGCTAACTTTTTGAGGGAAGTACGGGTTTTGTGCGCAGCCTTGCGCCCCGTAACTGTGAAATTTCAGCTCTGTCTTAAAAAATCCTCAGGTGTCGTCGCTATGTCAGTCAGAGATCGCAAACGCTCAACGAAATACGTGAATTCACTTCTGCAGGGTCACATGATGTGGCGAATGGCGATGTACTGGGTAATCTACAACGCCGCACTGATTGGCGTCATCGCTGGTGAAAAACTAATGTGGTTCGTTCCGGACATGATTACCGGGCAATCGACCTTTAGCTTTGGCGAATTCGTGTTGCAGTTTGTCGCTGACAGTCGCGTACTGATGATGGCGATGCTCGTCTTTTGTCCGCTGCTGATTTGGGACATGTTGAAATTCTCTCACCGAATCGCCGGGCCAATGTACCGCTTTCGTTCTGCTTTGGAAGAGCATATCGCCGGCGGGCCACTGAAAGCTGTAAAGCTGCGTGACGGTGACCTGATGGGAGACTTTCAAGGGACTTTCAACGAATTCGTTGCATACGTCCACAACCAGAGCAAAGATGTTTCGTCCGCTATCGACGACCATGGTTCTGTTGAAAGCGAAGCTCAAAGTCAGACGACAACGACTGCCTAATCGACTTCGTAAGTCACGATGCCGTGTCGCTGAGCGCGGCTGATTCGGTCCGTCGCATGCAGTCCTGCCAGCACGAATTCGACGCAGCTTGCACGGACGGCGGCGGATTCTGATGCGTTCAGTTCAAACGCTTTGTTCCAGATGGGTGGGACTCGCTTCAACAGCGATTCGTAATGTTCACTGGCCAGCATGTCGCCGACTTCGATCTTCACGCCCTTGGCGAAGATCTGACTGATCTCTTCCAGCCCGTGTATTTCAACATACTCTTCGAACACATTCTTGATCGCTTCGGCGGTGACAGAATCCAGTACCTGCCGCTCGCTCATTTGATGACTGCTCATCAAATCGATTTCGAGCTTCCCCAGTGACGACGAATACAGGTGCCCAAGGTCACTGATTCGAGGTACGGCGGGCGTTTCGTTGAGCACCGCTCCGCGACGCCGAGCGCTGGCGATCATGGTGGCGTAGTTGGCGATGCTGAATCGAGCACTCACACCGGACGCCTGATCGA
>CAYZYB010001160.1:0-2294 GCA_964481505.1 uncultured Planctomycetaceae bacterium
GTCGTAAACAGACCATACCGAGCGCCGCTTTCTTGAGCATCGGGGCGCCCCGGTGTTGTTGCCTTATTCTTTGCCAGCGTGGCGGCGATCACGCTGCCGTGATCGCGTTCCATCTGCAGAAAGCGAGGCAGCGTCGCCTGCAGGCTGAGCTTTTCCGGATCCGCTGTATAAATTCCCCCGACCAGTGGTTGCACCAGACGGTCAAGCGCCTCTTTTCCGAAACGGCGCCGTACGAAATCGCCGAGGGATTCATCGCTGCTGTCTGGTTTCGCCGGAACTTCGGCCTCCTGCAACAAACGACGGCGGCCTTCCGCCGACAGAATCGGCGTCCGCTCAATCGCCTCCAGATTCGACGGCGCCATCAGCATAAAACCGTCCGGAACTGGCAGCGGCTGGCCCTCGCGCAGCACCAGCGAGCGTCGAAACGTGTTGTCTGTCGGAATCAGTTGATCCGTGAAGCCGATTTCTTCGCAAAGCTGCACGCCACCCGACTTGTTGGTGATGAAGGCGTCAGGGCCGAGTTCCATCAACCAGCCGTCACCGACCTCCGTGCGAATGATTCCGCCAAGCCGATCAGAAGCTTCCATAAGTGTAACCTGGACATCTTCATCGATTGTCAACAAGCGGTGAGCCGCCGCGAGCCCTGTAATTCCGCCGCCGATCACGGCGATGCGTTTCGGAGTAGCTGGCTTTGGAGATGAAGGTGGCGGTTCTGTCATGCTGTCATTTTACGCCGCGGCCTGTTGGCTAAACAGCACCGAGTTCGTGGACGAATTCGACGACCGCTTTGACGTGTTCCGGCTTCATGTCAGGCATGACACCGTGGCCAAGGTTAAAGATGTGTCCGGAACGCCCCTTCACACAATCCAGGACGTCTTTGATTCGCTGCTTCAACACCGGCAGGTCAGCGTAGATCGAAACAGGATCCATGTTACCCTGAACAGCATATTCCGGACCAAAAATGTCCCACGCTTCGTTCAGTTGAATACGCCAATCGACTCCCATCACCGTGCCCCCGGCCTCTTTTTGCAACGGCAGCAGAGCCGGATTCCCCGTTAGGAAATTGATCACGGGAGCTTCGTCTTTGACGGAATCGATCAGTCTCTTTGTATGCGGCAGGACGTACTGACGATAGTCTGACGGTGACAGACATCCGGCCCAGCTGTCGAACACCTGCACGGCCTGGCACCCGGCAGCGATTTGTGCCTTCAAGTAGATGCTCACGGAATCCACCAGTTTGTTCATCAGTGCATTCCACGCTCCGGCATCGTTGTACATCAACTTCTTGGTGTGAACGTAACTTTTTGAGCCGCCGCCTTCGATGCAGTACGACGCCAGTGTAAACGGACACCCCGCGAAACCCAGCAGCGGGATATCGCCAGGTAGTTCTGCCCGGATCAACTTGACCGCCTGAAAGACGTAGTCGAGCACGTCGACAGATTCCAATGCAGTCAGCCGATCTACCGCGCCATCTTCCTTAAGTGGGTTGTGGATGACGGGACCTTCGCCTTTTACGTATTCCAGATCGATCCCCATCGGTTCCAGAATTGGCAACAGATCCGCGAACAGAATCGCGGCGTCTGTTTGCAGAATGTTGCGAGCTTCCACAGTTACCTGGCAGGCCAGTTCTGGTGTCTTGCAGAGTTCGATAAACGTCACTTTGTTGCGAACCGCCATGTATTCGGGCAGATATCGCCCGGCCTGACGCATGATCCAGACAGGAGTGGTGTCGACGGGTTCGCGGCGAACGGCCTTCATGAATCGACTGTCGAGATACGCGGCGTTGGTCATGGAATTGAGTCTAAGGTAACGAAAAGTCTGAAACTACAATTTGGAAACCGGAATCTGTTACGGCGTTTCCGGGCGAGCAGGATTACCCCAGTGGCCGCTGGGATCGGAGCCCTTAACGATGACTCCCTTGGCGTTCCATCCCATTTCAGCACGCACTTCCGCAGCTGCATAACGCAGCGTCAGCCCACAGCGCCGACGTGTACTGTTGTTCGCTTCCGACCCGTGCAGCAGGAGATCGTTGTGTATCGAAGCCTGCCCCGCTTTCAAGTCGTCCACCACAACCGTCCCGTATTGTTCGGGGTTTTCCACGGTTTGCCCCAACACGCTGTGATCGGCCGCGCTGGCTTCGCGGTAAGTAAGGTGCCCCGAATGTTGGCTGCCAGCGATGAACTTCATGCAACCGTTATCAAGATCGGCATCGTCGATCGCAAGCCAAACGGTCACCGCTTTAGAAGGTGACAGCGGCCAATAGCTGGCGTCCTGATGCCACGCCACTGCCTTAC
>CAYZYB010001161.1:0-2293 GCA_964481505.1 uncultured Planctomycetaceae bacterium
TGAATATACTCACGCCTTACTACACCAGTCACTTCCATTTGTGCCCCTTTGGATCGATGAGGGGCTGGCTGAATTCATGGAAGAACAGCCTCACGTACGGGCGAAGTCGACCAGACTTTCGGCGATGAAATGGCGGTGTCGGACAGGATGGAAGCCGGATTTGGTGAAGCTGGAGGCGATTCCCTCGGCAGCCTCAATGAATCAGGAACACTATCGCGACAGCTGGGCATGGATTTCTTACCTGCTGACGGAGTCCCCAGCTCGCGCAGTTATCTTCGCCAGTACCTACAGGCAATATCTGCCGGAGAAGCCCCCGGCATGTTCAGTGAATGGGTGGCGGCGCGTGATCCTGAAGTCATAAAGCGCGTAGGTTCGTATTTTCGCCGATTTCAGATTTCACTACGCTGACGGCTCGGCAGCGATTGCCAGACAGATTGTGCGTACCGCAGGACTCGCATCCATGCACTACACACAATGTCGACATCGTTTCCGATCCTTGATTCGTCTCCACTTGTTCCCGCATCCAACATTGGGACTGGTATCGTGAAACTAAGATCGTCCACCCAAATGCTCCGCCAACTACTGGCTCTTCTATGCGTGGCTTCAGCTCCACTCTCCAGCTCGATTTCTGCTGCCGACGGGCAACCGCTGGCTGCTGCGAATCGCGCCGCTACTCCCGTCACCTCATCCGTTGTTCGAGATGTTCGGCTACAAGGCGACGGAAGCGTGCAGCTGCGACTGCTGAACACATCGGGCCACCCGCGAGTCGAACATGTGGTTCGTTGCCTGTATGACGGAAACGTCATTGCAAAAGGGAAGACCAACGCAAACGGTGTCGTCAGGATTTCAAACCTTCGAGCTGGCATCCATTCTGTGGCGGTGGGACACTCGGTTACCGTCTATCGTTTCTGGAATCCGGGCACAGCTCCGCCCTCAGCTATCGCATCGCCGGCAATTGTCGCCAGCGATGAGACTTTGCGCGGCCAATACGGGTACGGTTACGGCCCGCCAACAATGATGGCTCCTGGTATGTTGGCAACAGGTGTGACCATCGCTGCCGTAGTGGCGATTCTGGCTGGAAAAAGTTCAGCAAACGACAGCACCCCTGATCCCGTGACGCCAGCAAGTCCTTAGCCGGGCGTGGCTTCTATTGCCCAATGCCCGTCAAAGCCACCGCGTGCGGGATAAAGATCAGTAAGCCAACAGCGGCAGCGGCGAACGCCACAATCAGTACGGCACCAGCGGCCATGTCGAGTGCCCGCCCGATGTTCTCATCGTGTTCCGCAGTGATGGACTTTGCCATGGCTTCTATGGCGCTATTGAAGGTCTCTGCAGCCAGCACCACACCGACGCACATCAGCAGCAAACCCCATTCGAATCTGGAAACTCGAAAGACCACTGCCGCCACAAAAACAGCGACTGTCGTCAGCAGGTGAACGGTAAAACTACTGTCCCCTCGCATCGCCGAAGACACGCCCCGAAAAGCGTCTCGAAATTTCGCTGTCCAGCTTCGCTTCATCAGTATTCGTTCGCGGTTTCGCCGGTATCCACAGCGGTAAATGTTGACTTGCTAACCTGACGAATCGTTTGGTTGTCACGTTCCTCATTCAGTTTCTTCAGTGCATCATCGAAGCTCATGACCCCCTGATCGCCATCAATGCGACAGCGAACGGCCACCGCGTTCTGCTCAGCTTCCTTCGGCCCGACGACCAGCATGTACGGAATCAAATCGATTTGAGCTTCGCGGATCTTTGCCTGCAGCTTCGCACTCTGAAGATCCGTGGTGACTCGGAAGCCGGCCGCTCGCAGCTTAACAGCCACATCTTTGGCGTAGTCATCCGACTTTTCGCTCAGCGGCAACACACGAATTTGTTCCGGAGCCAGCCACAATGGAAAAGCGCCGGCAAAGTGTTCAATCAAAACTCCCACGAAACGTTCCATCGATCCGAATGGCGCGCGGTGGATCATTACCGGGCGGTGCGGCTTGTTGTCGCTGCCCGTGTATTCCAGTTCGAAGCGTTCCGGCAGATTATAGTCCAGCTGCACGGTTCCCAGCTGCCATTCTCGACCAAGACAATCCTTGACCATGAAGTCTGCCTTCGGACCGTAGAACGCGGCTTCACCTGGAGCTTCCACGAAATCGAGGCCCTGTTCTGTCAGCACTTTTCGCAACACCGACTGAGCATTCTCCCACAATTCTGCGCTGCCAACATACTTGTCGGAGTCCGGATCTTTTGTCGACAGCTGAACGCGGTAATCTTCCAGACCGACAGCATCAAGCACGTATTTCACC
>CAYZYB010001162.1:0-2292 GCA_964481505.1 uncultured Planctomycetaceae bacterium
GTTTTCGACGTCGTGACTGGGCAACGTGACGGCCTTCACTGTCAAATAATTCCAGCACGGGTTGCATCAATGACCCGAGGTCGGCGGCTTCTGTCCGAAACACAATCGTTTGTTTAGCCTGCACTTTGACTTTGAAGGCATCAACGTCGGCGCTGCTGTTAGATCGCGCGTTGACTGTGTTGTTGAGCGGAATTTCCTGAGCCTGATCGGTCGAGTTGTTTGGTTCCACCTCTGCGATTTCGGCAAGTGTGTCGACCCGGAACACGCGCGGATTGCTAACGCCGAACAAACCGCGAGCGCGAACGTCATGCAATCCCACAGGAACGTTTTCGTCGACCTCGACCGTGAACTGATTGGTGACGACTTTGCCGTTGGCGTCTTTTTTCGCTGTGGCTTTGAGCCCCTTGTGACTGAAGATGAGTTCGGAGATTTCGTCGAGATCTGTACCAGCCGTTATGGTCAGATTCACAGTGCTGCCGCGCTGACCGCCGGGTGGGAAGAGCCCCGTGATCCGGATCTGCGGCAGCTGAGCGTTCGCCGCAATCGATCCCGCGGAGACGGTAAGAACCAGGAAAACGCGGAGGGCTGAGCGGTTCATAGTTTTTGACTGTCTATGTGAGGCACTGGCATGGCCGGTTCATTCAGACTGTTGTGGCTCAGGAAGAAAATTTGCCACAAACGAATTTCGATGTCGCTTCGCCGACTTCCGCACAGCTGCGATCACCGCCGCTTAGTGATTAAACAGAAACTCTTTGGTATTAATCAGCGCCCACAGGATGTCTTCGTAGGCGATCCGAGGATTATCCTTGTGCTTATCGATGTAAGCCGTTGCCACCTTCATTTCGTCGGGACGTGGATTGCGAGCGAACACGACCTGGTAGAGTTCCGTCATTCGCAGGTCGTGGCTGCGCTCTGTTTCGGCCGCCAGTTTTGCGGCACGGGCTTCGTCTTTCGAGATTTTGTCCTGAACTTCTTTGCTGTTAAGCAAATGCAGGCTTTGAGCGAGATTCGCGTCCTGGCTGCGTTCGCATTCGCAGGCTGTGTCGCCCTGAGGCATCCCGAAGACTTTCAGAAAGTACGGACCCCCGGATGTGTCTGCAAGCTGAATCGCTTTTGTGCCGGCCGGCATTCCACCAAACTTTTCCGATGTCATCGTCACCTTATGAAAACCATCGTACAAAGCTTCTGCGCTCAGGCGGCGCGGGTAGTAGCGACTAAAATTCTGCTTGTCGTTGGCGTTGTACTCGTTTGGTAGCGAACTGAACTGATATGTTTTGGAACGGCAAATGGTGCGAACAAGATCTTTGAGGTCAAAGCCGGATTCGACGAAGCGTTTCGCAAGTCCGTTCAAAAGCTCCGGGTTAGATGGTGGGTTGGTCTCTCGCATGTCGTCTTCCGGTTCGACGATGCCGCGATTGAAGAAGTGCTTCCAATAGCGATTGACGACGGACTTCGCGAAGAATGGATTCGCAGGATCGCTCATCCAGTCCGCCAGTTGCACGCGCGGGTCACTTTCTGCCGGGATTTCCAGAGCAGAACCGCCCAGCCCCGCAGGTTTCAAAGATGCTCCCGAACGCGGATTACTGGCCGTGGCGACGCCTTCGTTGTGGAAGATCTGACGATCGCGAAAGCCACCAGCAACACCTGGAATCGCCTTCTTGCCGACGCGTTTATAGAACGCTGCCAGACTGTAGTAATCGTTCTGGCTCCATTTTTCGAATGGATGATGATGGCAGCGTGCGCATTGAATCCTGATGCCAAGAAACAACTGCGCCGTGTCTTCCACCTGTTCTTCAACTTGATCGACTTCGCGGTACCAGGTTACGGCCGGGTTTTCCAGAGGCTCTCCGGAAGCCGTGATGATCTCACGCACAAAGCGGTCGTACGATTTGTTTTCATAGATGCTGTCCCAGATCCATTGATGAAACAGATGGGTTCCGGCGAGATCTTCCCCCTTCGACTTTTTGTTGCGAAGAATAAAGTTCCACTTATTGGCGAAGTGATCTGCGTAGGCGGTGCTGTCGAGTAATTCATCAATCAGCAGGTCACGTTTGTTGGCTTCGGTGCTTGCCAAAAAATGTCGCACCTTTGCATCGGACGGTAGTGCGCCGGTGATGTCCAGGGACACGCGACGCAGAAACGTTGCGTCGTCGCTGGATTCGGATGGTGGAATCCCCAGTAACTGAAGCTTGTTGAACACAGCGCTATCGACGAGGTTGGCTGGTTCCGGCATCTTTGAAGTATCAGCTCCCAGTGGAATGGTGGCTCGAAACGTGCTGACCTGTCCCTGAT
>CAYZYB010001163.1:0-2289 GCA_964481505.1 uncultured Planctomycetaceae bacterium
AGTGCGAGGCATGGGGCTTTGTTGACAGTCTGGAAGGCGTTGAGGTGGAAGGAGTTTTGCGATGCCGGAAGTCAGTTATGCTCGTGTCAGTTTCCGGAAGCGATCGAGCAGGTCTTCGGTAATCGGACCGGGTTTTCCGGTGCCAATTGTGCGGCCATCAAGGCTCACAACAGCAATGACTTCCGCAGCTGTTCCCGTGAGAAAGCACTCGTCGGCGACGAAAATATCGTGCCGCACCAGTGGTGTTTGCTGCACTTCGATTCCGGCCTCCCTGGCGAGGTCCATGACCGCGTTACGAGTGAGCCCTTCCAGGATGCCGGCTTCGGGTGGCGGCGTCTTCAGCACGCCGTCTTTGATGATGAAGATGTTGTCGCCCGTGCATTCGGCCACTTCACCTTTGTGGTTCAGCATCAGTGCTTCGACCGTGCCGGCGTCTGTGCCTTCGATCTTGGCGAGGACGTTGTTCAAATAGTTCAGAGATTTGATCCGCGGGCTTAATGCCGCGGAGTGATTTCGAATCGTACTGGCTGTGATCAGCTTCAGGCCGTTGTCGTACAGTTCCTGCGGGTACAGAGAGATTGTGTCAGCGATAATGATGACCTGCGGATTGCTGGTGCGAGCCGGGTCGATTCCCAGTGTACCGGCACCGCGCGTTACGATGAGTCGCACGTATCCATCGGTGATGTTGTTGGCCGCGACTGTTTCTCGAAGTGCCTGCGTCATCTCCGCTGGTGTCATTGGAATTTCAAGGCGAATGGAAAGCGCGCTTTCGTACAGACGGACGACGTGCTCTTCTTCCAGGAAGACCTTGCCGCCATAAACGCGAATGCCCTCGAAGACGCCGTCTCCATACAGCAGGCCGTGGTCAAAGACACTGACAACAGCCTGCTCCTGAGGAACCAGTTTTCCAGCAAGGTAGATTTGCAGAGACATCGTTACTCACAGTCAAACGCAGGAAAAGCGGCCTTATGCAGTGCAACGCCGGTACGCTGTGCTTTGCGGAACAGGCCATGGGACTTGATAGAGAAATCGACGATGTGACGCTGATACTTAACAACGCCGGAAGCTGTCGATATGTTCGCCACTTTTATACCAATGCGTCCTTGTGGAATCACTGAGCCGCGGTGGCAATTTCTCACTGCCAGGCAACTTCTCCCGTGAAATTGGGTTAACAGCGCAGAGAAACGCTGATATCGCGCGAAGCGCGGCTAAAGCGGGACGACGTTTCGCGGGCCATCAGGATCCCAATGATACTGGTAGCTGGTTCCCAGCTGCATTCGGGTGAGCTGGACGATTTGATGTGTATGGCCGACAAAGTGCGGGATGGAATGCATGACGGTTCCCAGAACAGTGACTTCAAACCCCTGAATTTCGCGCTGTTGCGTTAGGTCTCCGTGCTGAAGATTTTTCAGGGTTTGAATCGCCTTGGCAACGACCTGACACAATTTGCGGATCAATTGTTCGGGGGAAGTGTGGGTTGTGGAATCGAATTCTGCCTTTCGGTCTCGGGAGTTTTGCTGCTGTGGGATGCCGTCGACGACCCACTGATTCAGGTTTCCGGAAAGGTGCCGTACCAGGACACCAATCGAATTCTGATCGCTTCCGGGCTGCCACCAAACCTGGTCGGTTGAGAGCTGATTGAGGCAGTGTTGAATCCGATCGACAGACTGATTCAGCAGATGAGTCCACTCAGATTGCAAATGTCTGAGAATGTCGTTCGGGCTTGTCACAGTGGAACTCCAGCAGCGTTTGAGATTCGCCGCCGTGCATTTTTTGATGCTGGCTTGGGAGCAATCTGCTAGCGATCGATTTCGCCCATCACAACATCCAGCGACCCGACCACAGCCGGAACATCGGCCAGAGGTACGCCTTCGCAGATCTTGTCCGTGATTGACAAGTTACAGAAGCAACTGCTCTTGGCTCGGCAACGAAGTGGCTCGGCGTTGCCGTTGCCAACCACGTAAAATCCCATTTGGCCGCGAGGACATTCTGTTTCCAGATAGACCTCGTCCTTCGGCAGTTTGGTGTTGAACTTGAAGGACTCGCGATGCGTGCCTTCGGCTGCCTGGTACTTTGGAATGGATTGGCGGACGAGTCGGATCGCCTGAACGACTTCCATCATTCGTACGTAAAATCTTGACCAGCAATCACCGAGCACGGCGTCGCGTGGGGCGTCTTCGAACGGTGCGACGGGGATATCGAAATCGTAGCCCTCGTACATGCGAGTGTAGATTGCTTCGCCGTCGCGGCGCAGATCGTAGTCGACGCCACTGCCGCGCAGAACAGGCC
>CAYZYB010001164.1:0-2289 GCA_964481505.1 uncultured Planctomycetaceae bacterium
GAGTCACACTGTCCACAGCCATGTTCCAGATGCGATCCAGAGTTGCCTTCTTCGTGTTCTTCGAATGCTGTTTGATCGCGCGGCCAAACTCTTCACGCCCCGCCTTGACGATCCTGGCAGGATGACATCCGAACGCCGTGAACAATGCGAAGCCCGTCGGACCCCACAACACTTCCTTCGACAGTTTCAGATTGGGAAACAGCG
Source organism: uncultured Planctomycetaceae bacterium (assembly GCA_964481505.1). GTDB lineage: Bacteria > Planctomycetota > Planctomycetia > Planctomycetales > Planctomycetaceae > Fuerstiella. The sequence continues at coordinate 205 of CAYZYB010001164.1, forward strand.
TTTTCAGTTCGGCGTGAAGCTCATTCTTCAGCATTCGAATCTTTTCTTCGGTCACCATCACGATGCGATGCATTTCCCGCAACGCCGCCCAGCCCTCGTCGAACTGTCGGTCCTTGATCAGGCGACCGACGAGAGCCACCGTGAGGATCGCTTTCGGATCCGCGATGTCCGTTTTGTTGCCGTCGTTCTGAGACAGCTTGCGGCACTGAGCCACCGCTTCGCCGCTGACAAGATACGTTCGCATGCCGGCCTGCCGAGCAACACGCATCAGCAGCCGATGATACACCCCCGTCGATTCGCACAGAATTCGCAGTTCACACGACGAGCCAACTCGTCTGGTCGCTAACTCATGAATCTCCAGCAACGTGCCCTGAACTGCAATCGTGCGGTTCGCACATTCGCCCGACTTTTCCCAGTCATCGATGATGACAGTCCAGTTCAATGTGTCGGCCGACACATCAAAACCCAAATTTACGACTCGATTTCCAAACAACTTCAGAGTAGATTTCACAGCGGCTTCTCCATTCGTACAGTCTCGAAAGAGATCATGTCACGACAACAAGCGTCGATGACCAGGGAACTATCCCAACGATGGAGAAGCCAAATTCAAATCAACAATCCCGGATCTCCGGCTAAGAGTCTGTGCACCGGAATTGGGCATTCACCCAATTTAAGCATGGAAACCCAACCCGCCTATTTCGGTGATGGTCGGCGTTATGCAGTAAAGTATGCCAGTTACACGTCGCACATTCCTTAGCTCGCTGGGCGCTGCGTCGCTGGTTGGCTGCACACAGCAACCACCGTCGATCGCACAGAGCACAGGATCTGCTGCTTCAACGGAAAAAGATCGTATGTCAAGTTTCGACCGTATCTGGGAAACGGGTGACTCCTTCATGCGGTCTGGCGATTTCAAATCCGCAAGTGACAGTTACCATTCTGCATAGGATCAGTACGCCACAGATCGAAAGCAGGCGGCCGATAGTGGCACGGTCGAAACTTTTAATGAGCAGCCCCCATCTATTGGTGCGTTCTGGCTGCTTTTGCGCGGGGCAAACGCGCAATTCTGCGCTGGCGACTTCGACGACTCATTCGACACGTCGGTCACCGCATTTGAATTGTTCAAAGACCTTGGCTACGTAGTCGGGAATCCCTTCTTTCATCTTCGAATCGGGCAAGCAAGCTTCGAGTTGGAAAGCCCTGAGGGTCGCGATCAATCAAGTACGTCGATCGATAATCTGGCGCGTGCACTGATTTGTGGTGGGATCGAGATATTCTCTAATGAGGACACGAAGTACCTTGCCCCTGTCCTTGAAGTCCTGCGACCACCTCAGGTATTTGACTCTTGGCAGTCAGCGGTTAGTCAAGGCTGTTCAGTGGATCAACTCAATGGAGCCTCGGGATTTCTAGCCGATGTCTTGAAGTCGAAGTATGGTGCTCCACCGCCGTACCCAGCTGCATAACAACAGCGGTAACGGGATTAACGATTCACGGCGAATTTGAAATCAACCTCAACCGTCGCTACCCGGTTACGCCAAACGTTCTTAGGTCAATGCCCCAGTAGCTGGATTCGTAGCATGCTAAATGAACGTGACTTTAGAGTTTGCTGAACGGCGTTTCTGGGGTGGTCAGCCGTATGACTTGGTTGTTGACATGCTAAAAAGGGTTTAGTTTATCTCCTGAAGCAAGGGGCCGAAGAACAATACGTTGCACACGGATCCGCGGGTCGCGCGGGTTTCAATACTTAGCGAGTTCGCCGCGGCCCGGTGACCCCGGACGTTATATTTTGTGAATCCATGTCTGCGACCACGCGCATCATGTACATTGAGTGTTGTTCGAGCGGTGATCACCGCGGTCGAGCTCGGATCTGTAGGGTGCGATTCTCAAAGTCTGGTCGTACCATTTACCTTGGCGGGTTAGCACTGACGCCCTGCACAACGACTGTGCGTTCCAACGGGCGCGGCGGAGCGGGCACATATGGCAACTGGATGAATCGTGACACTCAAGTTGAGTATTGGGTCTCCGGCCCCAAAAGGAACGGGCAGGACCGTCACTGGGCTGGTGCAGGCCAGGTTGAAATTGACGCTG
>CAYZYB010001165.1:0-2286 GCA_964481505.1 uncultured Planctomycetaceae bacterium
ACTCACGGCACACCCGCCGTCGGCTCGCGGAACTCAGCCGGCTGAACCTGCTGCGAAAATCGCCTGTTAATGTCGCGTTTTCCACCGGAAATTCCGGCCCGGTTTACACGCCAACAAATATCGGTTGTGAGCAACTGGCGGTGTATTTGGGTGACGAATCCTGGAAGTCGACCTATACGAAAACTCCTCGCATGGATCGTCTGTTCCATTGGTTGGAAGTTTCCTGGCTGCACACAATCGTCGATCAGGCGTGTCAGCAGTCGCCGAATGTGAAACTCGCACAGTGGGTCAACGAGTGGTCGCCGACTCTGGACGAACACGGGAATCCAACGGGATACGTGCTTCACAGCCAGTTTTCAGAGTGCCCACCACTGAGCTGTTCGCCTGACGCTGCATTTATGCTGGACATCGGCGGTCACCGTCGCGTGTTTTACGTCGAAGCGTGCCGAGGAACGTCCGGCCCGACGCGAATCGCGTCTTCCAAAGCACCTGGCTACGCCGAATTGTTGATGACTCACGGCCACCGCCGGCATTTTCCGACGACGACGTTCAATGATTTTTCTGTGTTACTGGTGACAGTGAACGCGAATTATCGCGACCGAATTCGGTGCGAAGTGCAGAAGAAAGAAGACATGCACCCGGAACTCTGGCTGTTTGCAGAGCGCAAAGATGTGACGCCTGACCGAGTGCTTTGCGACAGCATTTTCTATGACTTCAAAAAGGTTGCAGGGCCGCTGGTGCCCGGTTTGACTTCCTCGGAAGGAGGAGGCAGCGATGTCGCATAGCGCGCGAAACCAAGCCTTAGAATTCCAACAATCAGGACGCCCATTGGTACACCCAGAGCTCGCCCGTCGCGGGCGTTGTGATGGGCGTAGTTCGATGGGATGGGCAATGAACGTAACCTCAATGCCGGGGCAGATTAGGGTCGCCAAGCGTGTTTGCTCCTTCGTTCGCAAAACCCTTGGCTTGTTAGCCTGGGAGGCTGAGTTTCGGTCGTCGTGTGTTTCCGTTGGTCACACACGACTCTCCTGCAATTGTTGCGTCGCTCCAGCGCTCGGTTCCACCCAGCCTAACAAGCCAAGGCTCCGCCCTGGCGACCCTGCTTCGCGATTGACGGAGGCAACTAATGGTCATCCGGTTGCAAAACTTGATGTCGCTCAGCATTCGTGCCTCCGGCCCCAAAAATCTGCCCCTTCCATGGCGTACTCACGTGCAGGAACGAGTGCTGCATTCCGACCGGTATCTGCTTTGGGCAACGGAATGTTGACGCCAATGAAATTCAATGAAGATTTATCAGCGGTTCCCGCGTGCTCGAAGCTTGTTCGATGGCAACGCCGGCAACCGCTGAATGCGACCACACACTCAAACGATGTGCGTCCGACCGGTCAGGGCCGTTCGACGTACGTTGTGGTGTGGACTGTTTCTTACCCACTTCCTTTAACTCTTATGTCTAAAGATTCTTCAACCTCAACCAAGCCCGTGAAAACGTTTCGTTTTCGCGGCATCTCAGCGTCCGTGTTTTCTAACGAAAACGAGAAGGGTGACGTCTTTTATAAAGTGTCGATCGTTCGGACTTACAAGGACGGTCGTGACTTCAAAACGACTCCCACGTATTCGGTGAACGAATTGCCGATTGTGTCACTCGTGACCAATCAGGCGTTCGAGTTCATTCTGAATGAAGAAAACGAACAGCGAGGCGCTGACAACCGGTAAACCATTTCGGCGGGTCGCCCTGACGACCTGCCGCCTGACGAGAGGCCTTGTGACCGCGATTCGCATCTTCGCAGCACACCGCCATCGACTGAACCAAATCCCATTTCACAGCGATGTCTGTTTCCGACTATTCGCTGTTCCTTTTGCTCTTAGGCAACCGTTCGTGTTTGGGTGCTGCTCCTGTTGTCAGAGGCTGGCACGGCATCCGATGCGACGGAATGATGCGTCGATTTTCGACGCGATATTCTTGCGTGGCGAGGGTTTTTCGCGCTACGCTGTCACTTACTTTCCCCTTTCCGAATTATGGACAATTCAAAATCCCCAGCCACGAAGGCTGACATTCAGAACCTCCATCAGGTGATGGAAAATTGGAAGACTGAAATTCAGTCTGATGTTTCCAAGTGGAAGATTGAACTTGAAGCCCGCATGGATAAATGGGCTGTCGAATTTCAGCAAACCATGGCCGCTAATCAGGAAGAAACGATGCGCTACATGGATGCCCTGTTGGAAAAATTCACCGCTGACATTCGCCGCGAATGTCAGCGGTGAATTTTTCCAACAGGGCATCCATGT
>CAYZYB010001166.1:0-2285 GCA_964481505.1 uncultured Planctomycetaceae bacterium
GCGCACAGACTCTATCACACGTGAGTCCCCGACACCTAACGCAGACCGCCATTCACTTTTTTTCCGTTCAAAGACAGGATCTGTGAGTTGGTCGTTGAGTTTCCAAAACGTTCGAAGTCTTTGAATGTCCAGACGACCTTCTTTTGTCGATCGACTTCGATCAGTTGTGGGTTCTCCGGACCGGCGTGGCAGTTTCCGATCAGCGTATTTCCGTTGGGAAGACGTTGCAGCGACGTGACCCAGGCCAGTCGAATGCCCGGCAGATCGTTCTGATGAATACTCCAAACATCCTGACCGGCTGGCGTCACTTCGATGATGCCATGACCATTGCCGGTTCCAATCAGGGTGTTACCGTTCTTTAGTCGAACCGCACTGAAACACGAATTGCCGAACCCTTCGACTCCGTGACCCTTCGCAGGTTCTCGACCGAACATCGGAACCTCGTATTCCCAAACGACTTTGCCACTGGCATCGTATTCTCGCACGGCACCATCACTTTCGTGGCAGGCCAGATAATGTCCATCGTTCAATTTGCGAACCAAACGCGTATCGCGATGAGCGCTGGGATGTTCCACCTTCAGCGGCAGGTTTACTTTGATGTTGTTGTCTTTGTCGAGTTCCAGAATTCGCGACCGGCCGGATTCGACAACCATCGTGTTGCCGTTTTTCAACCGTTGAAAGGCATGAATCTCAATACGCCGCCCAGCATTACCCGGCGCGTTTTTGGATTCGTATTCCCAGACAACTTTGTCTGTCTTCGGGTTCACTTCCAGCACGTGGGTCCACGAATCCTGAAACAGGACGTTGCCATTGGGCAACACATGCAGGTCATGCAGCGGACCGATTTTTCGTTCCCATTCAACTTCGCCATCCTCACCGACGATTGCAATGCGTCCCTTTGAAGAATCCGCAGCAATAAACCGCCGCGCGTCTGCCGCATGAGCAATAGTGCTGAACAGAGTCGCAATCAATGCGAACGTCAATCGAAAACAGAAGTTCATGTGACAACCATTATCAAGAGGGATTTATGAATTGAAAAACCCGAGGGAACACACACGTTACACCAACCCACGGCGATCTTCCATTCTGTCTATTCTGCAGTTGTAGAATCGGCTGTCTACTTCGTACTTCGGGACTCTGCCATATTCGGCAGCCGCTGTCTGGTCGAGTTAGCAGCGTTGCTCAGCGGGAAACGTCGATTTGAATCCTCGCTGGCACCTGCGATGTGGCGAATTCCGGCAGCTCGCCCACGGAATTTCGGCCTTGCATTCGTAATTTCGAACTCTTTTTGGCATACTCAGTTGTGAAGGTGTCAGCGAAAATTCGACCGGACACCATTCTCTTCAGGTCACTTCTTTCATCGGGAGATTGCAGATGTCAGTTGCTACAGAATCCGGTACCGTTGTTGCGCCAGCCGTGCGTCAAACTGGAATCCTTATTGGTGATGAATGGCGTCCGGCTGCCAGCGGGAAGACGTTTAAAACGATCAATCCTGCGACAGAAGAAGTCATCTGCGAAGTCGCGGAAGGCGACAAAGAAGACGTCGATCTTGCCGTCCATGCAGCTCGATCAGCTTTCGAATCCGGACCGTGGTCAAAAATGGATGCGCGAGACCGTGGTCGTCTGCTGCACAAACTCGCCGATCTGATGGAAACTCATCTCGACGAACTGGCCGCGTTGGAAACGCTCGACAACGGCAAGCCAATTGGCGACGCGCGAGCGGCTGACCTGCCATTGGCGATCGACTGCATTCGGTACTATGCCGGCTGGGCCGATAAAATTTCCGGGGATACGATTCCTGTTCGAGGCAACTACTTTTGCTACACGCGACGCGAACCAGTCGGAGTTTGCGGGCAGATCATTCCGTGGAACTTTCCGATTCTAATGACAGCCTGGAAGTGGGGCCCCGCACTCGCGACCGGCAACACAATTGTGATGAAGCCAGCCGAACAAACACCGCTGACCTGTTTGCGTCTCGGTGAATTGGCTCTGGAAGCCGGCTTCCCGCCTGGCGTGATCAACATTGTTCCAGGTTACGGCCCAACAGCAGGGGCTTCCATCGTGAAGCATGGCCTGGTCGACAAAGTCGCGTTCACTGGTTCTGTCGAAACTGGTCAGCGAATCATGGCCGACGCCGCACTGACTCTCAAACGCATCACGTTGGAACTGGGCGGCAAGTCGCCAAACATTGTCTTCGCCGATGCAGATCTGGATGCGGCCATTGCTGGAGCTGAATTCGGCCTGTTTTTTAATCAGGGACAATGTTGTTGTGCTGGCAGCCGAGT
>CAYZYB010001167.1:0-2283 GCA_964481505.1 uncultured Planctomycetaceae bacterium
GCATCAGTAGTCCCAGTAGGTCAGGCTGAGCCTGACGAACAGCCACACCGCCACACGGTTGAAAGCTGAACAACCGTAGCACACCCTCGAACGAAGCCGTCAGGCAAAGCCTGACCTACTCTTACTAAGAGCAGAACACAGACACACCACTGACGCACAACGAGCGATAAACTATTTATCACATCATATTTCCGAGCACTTGCACACAGCACATGTCGTGATAAAATCACCCACAGGCAATGGTAATGCTCCGGTATCTGGTCTTACCATTCGAATTCATTTGGTACCGATATTGTTATTTGGTTCAGTGCTCGTTCCGATTCGTGAAGTTGCGCGGACGGAATCGCATTCTTGTGAGACGTCGTTCGTCGGCTGATGGCCGGCATAGTGTTTTGGTTGGCGGACGTCGCTCTCGTTATCTCCGGAGCCACTGTTGTTAACCGAATTATTGCTGCGGTTGAAAGCTGTCCGGTGTGCCAAGTCGGCTCAATCTTCGCTAAGCCGACAAATTGCTTCGATTCACGCAAATCCTGCTCTACCGCCCCCCCCCGGAGCTCCCAGGCAGACAAAAAGAATCGCATCCAGGGCTTCCAGTCCGTCGTCACTTGTGTAAACTGATTGCTGTGCAACGTCGTCTGTTTCAGCCACGCTCAATATCAACCAAAATAACAATGCCATGCACCGGAATTGGGCATTCACCCAATTTAAGCATGGAAACCCAACCCGCCCAATCCGGTGATGGTGGGTGTTAGCTGCAAATACGAACGACAACCGAGAGTGACTGGCTTTTAGTACTGTGCGTCGCAGTATTTCAATTCTCTCAACACGATGGAGACGTTCTTATGTCACAGATTTCGCCCGCAAGCCTCGCAGAGGACACAACACTTGTCCGCGTCTCACCACAGGACTACGACTGGGATGCCCAGCGTCGGAATGTCCCCGAAGACTCGGACTCAAACGAGAAGTGGCTTGCTGCTTCGGGATCAACCGCTACGGAAACGATGACCGGTAACCTGTTGGATTCCGACTCCGACGATGACGCCCAGTACGACTGATCGATCGGCAAGCTCAAGGTAACTAACAGTGCCGATGTCAGAAGAATCACTAACGTTGGTGGTCACGTCCAGCTATGACGCGACCACTGACGTTTTACTGTCCAGCTCGATCATACCGACCGAACGCGTCTTTCGATTCAACTATGACTTGATCGATCGGTATTCTTTCGAGATAACGCCAGAGTCATTCACCATAGCCGACCCTGTCGGTCGTGTTGCTACATTCGAAAACGTTTCAAAATGCTACCTTCGGAAGTTTGAACGAAAGGTAACCAGTTGCCCTCAGGAAAAGTACGCGGACGACGAACTCTGGTACGCCGTTCGATCAATGGTCCACTTACTCTGGGCTCATCAGCGAGTGGTGTTGGTGGAGCCGGGGGCAGAGGTGACTCGCCTCGATAAATTAGCGCAGCTGCGCATCGCTTGTCAGTTTTTTCCAATCGCTGACGCGGTGTTCTGTCATCAACAGATTCCTGAGGTTCGTTCGCCCGCAGTAGTAAAATCTCTTTCAAGGGGAAAAGTCGGGGACAAGGTTGTTTATGCCAATCGCGTGGACGTTGATGCTCTCGACCGTAAATGGCCTTGGTATATCCACGAGTTCATTGACAGTCGGTACGATGTCACTGTCGTGTACGTCAGAGGGACTTCATTTGCCTTTCGTCTGGATCGCGCTAACGTCGTAAACGGCACGCGCGTCGATTGGAAATCTGATCGTGCAGAGAAGGGCGCCCAGCCGTGGGAGTTTTTCCAGCTACCGTGCAAGGATTCCGATGCTATTTCCAATCTCATGCAAGCAATGAAACTAGATTACGGCAGGATCGACTTCCTCGCAGATGAGCGGCTTGACGTATTGACATTTCTCGAGGTCAACCCAAACGGCCAGTTCGCGTGGCTCGATCTGAACGACACCCACGGCGTCATTTCAGCAGTATGTAACCAGATTAGCCCAACTACTGACGTCAACCCAATCCCTCACTGTCCATTCGGTTTTAAGGGGCGGGCAGCTAACAAAGCCGTGAACCGGAGCACTCATTCACGCGGCAACTGAAATCAAAGTCCTCCGTTCGTGCCCGGTTACGGCAGGCGTTATTTGGTTCAGTGCTCTTTCAGGTTCGTGAAGTTGCGCTGACGGAATCGCATTCTTGTAAGAAGTCGTTCGTCGGCTGATGGCCGTCATTGTGTCTTGGTTGGCGGAAGCCGCTCTCGTTATGTCCGGAGCCACTGTTGT
>CAYZYB010001168.1:0-2282 GCA_964481505.1 uncultured Planctomycetaceae bacterium
GTACAAGCATCGCATGCAGAGGAAGTCGAAACAACTTCCGCAGACGGATCTGCAATGCCGCCAAAACACCTTCGAACGTCGCCACCGCAAACAGCCAGCCGAAGACCAACAGCCATACACCCCGTGCAGGTGTGGCCACCAACGTCGAATCAAAAGACAGTGCCAATTCCACGAACAGCATCAACAAAATAATGAACACCGAACGCGCGTCGTCCCATACTTTTCTGAGACGAACAATGGCGACTCCAATGACCGCCAATAACACGATGAAGACGCCCAGCAACCCCATCAACTTCCACGGCTCATGTCCCCCGGCTGCCTTAAACCAAAAGCCAGTGCCATGGATTACCATCGCTGCGCTGATCAGGTAGAACGGATTTTTTCGCAACAACAACTCAGCAACCTGCTTGTCAGCTGAGTCCTCGTATGCGTCAGCATCCGGGAGAGTTTCAGGAACGCGCATCGTGATCCCTTTCGTCAACACTTGTGAAGTTGCAAGTCTGTTCGACATCTCTAAAACGGAAACGCGTCGCAGTCTCCGAATGAAATTCAGAGATTCCTGGAAAGTGATACAAATTCACAATTCAGCAGATGCAACAACCGCATCATGTTGCCTTTTCCTGACGGCAAACTCGCTGCGATTTCTTTCAGCGGCCCAGCGCTCGTCGAAGGCTCCTTTTCACGACAGCCAACGTGCTCGTGGATCAAACACGCAAGCCACTATGACAGTGGCTCAACTGCCACACCAAACGGATCGGTCCGCACAACTCGGCATTGAACGCCCGCTTCAAGCAACTTGCCGGACGCTGATTTTGCGGGAACTCGTTCTGCACCAATCAGCACAAAGCCGCTGGGATTCAGGCCATCGTCCACAACCCCCTCTTTGCCATGGCACCACTCGAAAGCCGACGGTTTGTCGTTATCGCTGGTTTGCTGAGTCGACTTCCCGGCGTCAGCACACGGCCCGCCTTCGCTGCAACAAAGAAGGCCCTCAAGGCATGGACAACCACAACCGTTGCCGACACCGCATTCACCACATCCAACAGCCGCCTCCCCTGCTCCGCCAGCGCATTCACAGCATTCGCCAACCATACACAGCGCTTCACAACCGTCGCACCTGGCGTATGCTTTGCCCTTCTGACGAATAAATCCCCAGCGTTCCATTGTCTTGACGGGATGATCCGTTTTGTTAATTCGCCGCTGACGGACTCGTTCGCAGACACTTGCAACCACATCAACAGAGGTACTGCCGTCCGGTAACAACCAACCAAGCTGAGACAACTGCAACAGGCAATGATCAAAACTACGGCGGACATCCTCTTCGCCCGAAAGCGGATTGTATTCACCTTTCACAAGGTCTTTCTGAAAGTCGACTGCACAGTCCCAGGCAATAATAGCGGCACCAAGATTTCGGCCAATCTCGGCGAACGTTCGAACTGAGCCAGCGTCCTTTCTGCCTATTGCCGCTGCAAAGCTGCGGAACACTTCGCCGAATCCATCAGCGGTTGGCTTGCAATAAACTTCGAGTTCATCACAGCCGGAGGCTTCCAGCTCAGCGTGTCGTTCGATGACAGAGCTTATGTGTGCTGGCAGCCCATCACTCAAGTCGCCAAGAATCCGCTTCGACGCCGCTACGGCTTTGCGATATTTCCATTTCGCCAACCGATTGAACCAGCGTCCGGAATCTTTGACATCATCATCCAATTTCACCCCGGCCAGCAGCATCCCAAATGCCGATGCGAACGTGGCCGCTAACCGATCATGTCGATCATCATTCCTGCCGATACGACGTAAACGACAGCACTGCGGCGCACACTCGGGCATCGCCGCAATCAGTTCAAAATCGATGCCAAGCTGATACAGAAACGTGGCTTCGTAACTCAGAAACGGAAGCGAAGCAACTCCGAACTGCAACCGCTGATACTGGCAGACGCGAGCGTAGCTCTGTCGCCAATTCGGGATCTTTTGTCGTGGGGCAAGAAATCCAAACATGTTTAAGTTGTAGCAATTTTCTCCCACAACAGAAGCTCAGATCGTTCCATACCACAGACGGAACACACGACGCCAGCAACGCCCCTGCATCCCAACTGGAACCGATGATTCGCTTGACATAGGATCGATCTTCGCCAGAACAATGTACATGTTCAAACCGCAGTCGTCGTTAGTACCCCGTTTTCAAATCTGCTGTCGCCTAAGCCCCCTGGACCAGCATCAAGAGACCGTTGCAAAATAAGGTAATTCGCACTACTGTCTGAACCGTCAAGACGGCGTTCCCCTGGTAT
>CAYZYB010001169.1:0-2279 GCA_964481505.1 uncultured Planctomycetaceae bacterium
GCGAACGTCGCACAAGTCCGTTGTGTTGTGTTCGACTATGACAGTGGTCGCTGTGCCATAGACCCGGTTTGATGTCGTTGATAAGCTTTTGGAATGCGCTAAGCGTTTTCGCCATACCTACAATGTAAGAAAGTGATAACGAATGATATCGGTGAGAATCATGGTCTCTGCGATTGTTGTTGTACTGCTGACCTCTGCGACTTCTTTTGCCGACAATTGGGGGTCATGGCGTGGTCCGACACAAAATGGCATATGCGCGGAATCGAATCTTCCGATTGAGTGGTCGAAAGACAAAAACGTTGCATGGCGGATGGAATTACCCGGTCCTGCCGGGGCAACACCCGTTGTTTGGGGAGATCAGATCTTTCTGACGTCGGTCGATAAAAAAGATCTGATACTGCTTTGCATTGGCACGGATGGAAAACAGCAATGGCGAAAAGTGATTGGCGCTGGCAATAAGAATGTGCGTGGTGACGAAGGAAATTCAGCGTCTCCGTCACCAATTACCGATGGCAAACACGTCTGGGTGTTCATGGCCAGTGGACCGCTCGCGTGTTTCACGGTTGGCGGCGATCCGGTTTGGGATTTTGATGTTCAGGAACGCTACGGAAAATTCGACATCGCGTTTGGCATGTCCTCGACTCCTGTGTTGCATGATGGGCGACTCTTCCTGCAGTTGATTCACGGTGATGGAAAGGCGTCAACGCAGGAAGCCGTTGTCGTTGCAGTCGATTCGTCCACGGGTGATCCGGTTTGGAAGACAGAACGTGTGACGGGCGCCGAAAGAGAAAATGAACATGGATACTCGTCACCGATTCTATATGACTTCGGCGGACAGACGCTGCTGATTACTCATGGAGCTGACTACACCATTGCCTATTCGCTGGATGGAAAGGAAGTCTGGCGGCTCGGCGGCCTGAATCCTCACGATGATCCGGATCGCAAATATCATCCAACGCTGCGATTTGTTTCTTCACCGGCCGCTGCGGAAGGAATCGTCATTTGTCCGACAGCCAAGGGGGGCCCGGTTTTTGCGGTGCGACCTGATGCGTCAGGAGATCTTACCGGCGGCGATTCTGTGTTGTGGGTTCGCAAAAAGAACACACCGGATGTTCCATCACCATTGATTGATGGAGACCTTGTCTATCTGTGCCGCGAAAACGGTATGTTGCTGGTATTGGATCGCAAAACCGGTGACGAAGTTTACATGGAACGCACTCACAATAATCGCCACCGCGCTTCGCCCGTGTTGGCAGATGGATGCATCTATCTGACGGCTCGCGATGGAAAAATATCCGTCGTAAAGGCCGGTCGTAAGTTCGAAATGCTGGCGCAGAATGAAGTTGGCGAAGACATGTCAGCTTCTCCCGTCATTTCCAACGGAACGATATACCTTCGCACGTTCGATGCTCTGTGGGCGATTCGGAAGTAGCCGTCTGGCTTTCCGTCGAATTTTTGCGAACCACTATTTTAGTCCCCGTCGGATCAACAATGCGTCTACCGTTGGCTCCATGCCGCGGAAGGCCTTGTAGGATTCCATGGGGTCGCGACTGCTGCCTCGGGAGAGGACTTCGCTGCGAAATTTTCGCCCGTTTTCGAGTGTCGCTCCACCGTTGGCCTGCATGTGAGCGAAGGCGTCGGCGGCCAGGACTTCACTCCACAAGTAAGCGTAGTAGCTTGCCGCATAACCGCCACCCCAGATGTGAGCGAAGTAGGCCGTGCGGTATCGCGGCGGGACAGCGTCAATGTCGACGCCGTATTTTTTCAGCGTCGCGGCTTCGAAGGCTTCAATGTCGTCCGGGATTTCGTCGGCTGTTAGAGTGTGCCATTCGAGATCCAGAATTGCCGCGGACATGTATTCGAGAGTGTCGAATCCCTGATTGAATTTGCTGGCGCGGATGACTTTGTCGAGTAGTTCCTGCGGGATCGGTTCACCGGTTTGGTGGTGTCGAGCGTAGTTGGCAAGGATTTCGGGCTGGATGCACCAGTCTTCTTCGAACGTTGATGGGAATTCAACGAAGTCACGCGGAGTGGCCGTGCCGGAAACAGAAGGATAGGTGACGTCGGAAAACAATCCGTGAACGGCGTGACCCATTTCGTGAAACATGGTGGTGACATTGTCAAAACTGATCAAAGCGGGTTCGCCATCGGCGGGACTCGGGTTATTCAGTACATTAATGATGATTGGTTTTTCGTTCAGTAGCTTAGACTGATCGACGTAAGAACTCATCCAGGCGCCGCCGCGTTTGGAATCGCGTTTGAAGAAGTCGATGTAGAAC
>CAYZYB010001170.1:0-2276 GCA_964481505.1 uncultured Planctomycetaceae bacterium
GACAATGGCGACGTCGTGACCGTGGGCATTTCCGACTACGCTCAAGCGGAAATGACAGAACTGGTGTACGTCGAACTTCCTGAAGTCGGTCGAAGCTACGCCGCCAACGACGAAATCGCGGTGGTGGAATCGGTAAAATCCGCCAGCGATATCTATACACCCGTCAGTGGTGAGGTTGTGGAGATCAATGAAGGCCTGTCAGACAATCCTGCTGTTGTCAATGAGTCTCCCTTCCATGACGGCTGGCTGTACAAGATTAAGGTCTCTGATGTTGCAGAACTTGACGCTCTGCTGGACGCTAAAGGCTATAAAGAGAAGATCGTCAGCTAATAAACCTCCGGCGACAGAAGTCGCGGCTGACGCGCACTTCTGCGCGGATTGTGGAACAAACAATTTTCCATCAAAAAAGCCCGGCGTCTTACGATGCCGGGCTTCTGCTTTTGTTGTGGTACGATCTTCGTGGGTGATTACAGCTCGTTGTAGTCCAGTCCTTTCCAGATTGGCTGTGCTTCAGAAAGGTCTCCGCTCAGCAGGCCCCGCTTAAACCAGCGAACTCGCTGAGCCGATGTGCCGTGAGTGAAACTATGCACATCGACGCGGCCGGTGGCTTCTCTCTGCAAGGTGTCATCGCCGATTCTGTTCGCAGCGTTGATCGCTTCTTCCATGTCGCCTTCTTCGAGAATATCGAAAGTGCGGTGTGCGTGGTGAGCCCAGACGCCCGCAAGGAAATCGGCTTGCAATTCCAGTCTTACAGAATGCCGATTTGTAGACAACTTGTCGCCCTTGAGACGCTCTGCATGCATGGCGTCGCTGAACCCCAGTAGTTTCTGAACGTGGTGAGCGACCTCATGAGCCAGAACATAAGCCTGAGCGAAATCTCCAGGGGCATTGTGTCGACGGGCCAGATCATCGAAGAATGACGGATCGATGTAGACTTTTTGGTCGCCGGGACAATAGAAGGGCCCCATGGCTGCCTGTCCCTGGCCACACGCAGTGTTTGTTGAACCGCTGAACATCACCAACTTTGTTGGGATATACTCGACACGGTCCAGCAACTGAGTCCGAAAAATCTGTGTCCAGACCTTTTCTGTGTCGGCCAGAACGACCTGGCAGAACTCGCGATGGTCGTCGTCCATGCCTTCGCCGGCAGGGGCCTGTTGAGCACGTCTTTCCTGGACGTTGTTCACAACCTGCCCGGCCATCTGCTGAACGCCCTGGCCTGCTCCCATAAATTTCAACGCCAGCATGACGATGACGGCTAAAATTCCACCGCCTCCGCCGAGTGCCATTCCAGGCGACATGCCTCGTCGGTCTTCCACATTGTCACTTCGTTCACGTCCACGCCAGCGCATCGCTGCAACTCCTGAGTTAGCAAAATTAAGCCGAATAGGCGCGAAGCGCCACGTCGCCATTCTATGGACCGAACGGAATTTGTCGCCACTCGTTCGCTGAAAACGAAAGGTTTCGACTGGAAATTGCTGGCGAACGGCCGGTCTGAGCTCAGGAATTTCCCGGTTGCACGGCTGTTACGCGATCGCTGGTCGTGCTGGTTCCATGAGTTCCGTGTGACGCCAGTTTGCGGTGATTCCAGCGATCACGATCGCCGCGGCCGCAACAAGAATTCCACCGACCGCGTCGATGGCGTAGTGCCAGCCAAGAATCACAGTGGCACCGACAACAGCGGCATTCAACACCACCATCGGCGCAAACAGCCAGCGATAAGGGCGGAATGCATACGCGACAAGAATCGCCCATGTCGTGTGGAATGATGGGAACGTGATGAGACCTTCCAGGTTGTCCATCGAAACAACTTGAAAGTCACCAGCTCGCAGAGCGTAGAAGTGATCCAGAAATCGCTGCTGAGCCAGTGTTGGTTGAAAATCGAAACGCCCCTCCGGAGCTTCCGCGGGAAGCACGAAGAAGATGAAGGTGGTAATGAGTCCGCCCAGAATGAAGTGCAGCACAAAATCCTTCAAGCGGCGTGTATCACTGTCAAAGCCCAGCACAATTAACGCCAGTAGCGTAGACAGCAGCACAGAATAGTAGGCCTGATCAAAGAACCGATAGATCCACGGGTGATTACGGGACCACGAAACGATCGATGGCACATGAAAGCCCATGAGGGCGTCCATGTTCGCCAGCCAGTCATCCGCCAGCGGAGCGTTCAGTGGAGTGCCGGCGTACGTCAGGATGCTCAAGAAAAAGTTGAACACCACCATGCAAAGAAAGCCGGTCAGCAGGTTGGCAAACTGGTCCAGTTTGCGACCGTTAAATAT
>CAYZYB010001171.1:0-2274 GCA_964481505.1 uncultured Planctomycetaceae bacterium
CCGTTCTTCACCTATCTGGCTTTCAATGCTCCCCACACTCCTCTGCATGCTCCACGTGAAAACGTTGAAAAGTATTACGATCGTTACACCGAAGGATGGGAAGCACTCCGACAAAAGCGATTTGCACGGCTGAAGAAACTCGGTTTAATCGATGAACGCTACGTCATGTCGCAGCCGGAAGGTGAAGTGCGACGCTGGGACGAGCTCCCGCGTGTGATTCAGTTGCAGGAAGGTCGGCGGATGGCTGCCTATGCGGGAATGCTCGATCGAATGGACTGGAATGTCGGTCGAGTGCTGAATCATCTGAGACAGCAGCAACTGGACGAAAACACGCTGGTCATGTTTATGGCAGACAACGGGGGAGCCTACAGCAATGGCGACATTCGAAAATACGAAGGACAGATTCCCTGGCAACCGGGAACCAATCCATTCGTATCGAATGGCTGGGGCTACCTGAAGAACACGCCATTTCGGTGGTATAAATCATGTGCTCAGGAAGGTGGCGTTTCGGTCCCGTTGATCGTGCGATGGCCGAAGAGTCTGGCTCAGCAGGCAGGCAGCATTCGCAGGCAGCGGTTGCACGTAACCGACCTGTATCCAACCCTGTTGGAACTTGTCGGAGCGCACTATCCGGACACAGATGGTGAACGCAGGCTGGAGCCGTTGTACGGAAATTCAATGATGCCGTTGCTGTATGACGCTGCTCTGCCACACCGTGCGATTCACGACGAAATGTTCTGGGCATTCAACCAAACGGGGAAAGGATTGGCGAAAGGTGACTGGAAAATTTCCAGCATTAGCGACGGACCGTGGAGACTTTACAACATGAAGTCGGATCCTGCTGAATCGGCGAACGTCGCCAGCGAAAATCCAGGCGTTTTGAATGCAATGAATGATCGCTGGTTCGAATTCGCGAAGACTCACACAAAGATGCCGCCTTCCTGGCGAGCTTCCTTGAACGTCTATCAGGAAGGTTGGGGATTCCATCGAATCCGGATGGTTTTGCCGCCGTTTGTTCGAGCTGAACCTGCATCTTCAGCAATGAACGTGCCTCGCAGCACGAACCTCACGTTCCATTTTTCACAGTCGATCAGCTTTGCGAATTCTGGTGGCCGGACAATTCGGCTCTACGAAGCCGCAAACATAGATGCCCCGGTTTGGCAAGCTGATCCAGAACCTGGCCATGCCGCGGAAGGATCAAAAACGCTCACGTTTGACGACCTTCCTGAACTGAAACCGAACACAACATATTTCGCTTTGGCTGACGCAGGCTGGATTCGTTTCAATGGGAAACCCGCTGGTCCACTGAATGATGGAGCATACTGGTATCGTTTCCGCACCGGCTCGAAGTAACGGAAAAGTCAGAACGCTGATAACGCTTCACCGCATCAAGTCGTTGCGCCATCTGCCGTTCGCGACTGCGTACGCGGTTGTCGTCGCAACAGTTCGTAAATCTGAAAAAAAGGCCAGCGCTGACGAGAGAACCGGAGGTCGTTTCAGGGCTGTTCCTTAGTGAGCCCAACGAGTATCTTCGTGTGAACGGCAAAGCCGATTTCACAGGCCTCCAGGTAGGGCCTATCTGGCGTTAATCTGTCACAAGGAAGAGGGGGACATCGGAATTCTCAACACTGACTTCAGCTACCAATTCTGATGTCCCGGCAGAATTGTACTTTTCTGGTATCCGTGATACTCCCGCTCCACCAATCTCACCCGCCTCATTGACTTCGCCAGGTTCCGTTTCCCACGACTCAATCGCCACCTGATAGGTACCCGGTTGCATTCCTGTGGTTCCGGCCGACTGACTGACGGTGAATGTTCCGTCATTGATGACACCAACACCACTGGATGCACTTCCCTTATAGAACGTCACTGTTCCGTTGGGGAGAGGAGTACCGTCTATTGTCACGGTCCCCGTAACTGTCATTCGTCCTTCGGTGGGACCGCCACACCCAATAGCCAGGGTGAGCATCATGCACGCAGTCGCAAGTTTTTGTAGTAGTTTACGGTTGTCAGGCGTGTTCAGGTTTTCCATCGAAGTGTGATTCCCTGTATGTGAATGTAGATTTTGGGCATCCGCTGGCTATGCGGAATTAATTCGGTTAGACGCCATCGGCCTCCAAAGCGGAGGCCGATCTGAATCAGCGGCTGAATTTGAACGGTCGGCTAGTATTCGCCGATGACTTCACCGTCCGCACGATCGCCCAGATTGCAATAGGTCTCGTAATCAACGTTTTCAGAGATGAATCGGACCGAGCCATCAGCCAGTAGAAACTG
>CAYZYB010001172.1:0-2273 GCA_964481505.1 uncultured Planctomycetaceae bacterium
GTTTACAACACACTCAGACAAACAGTCTCCATGAACACACTCGCCCTTCTGACGACCCTGCTGCTGGTCCAGACTCCCGCTGAAGACAATGCGACTCAGCAGGTAGAGACAGCAGCCGTTACAGCTCAGCCTTCCGCGCCGACCGAAGCCGACAGCGACGCTTCAACCGCGCCGAAGCCTGCCGCAGTCGACGAATCCGGTTCGCCCATCGGAGACACAATCGGTGAAATCATGGGCTCAGGCGCGCTGGGACTGCTGATCGAAGGCGGGATTTTTATGTGGCCTATTCTGTTGCTGGGAATCATCGGTGCGGGAGTCATCATCGAACGCTATCGCAGCTTAAAGATGCTGGCGACCGACAGCAGTCAGCTGCGTGAAAAGGTGCAGACCATGCTGCTGGCGGATGAAGTCGAAGATGCTCTGCAATTTTGTGATCAGGAACAGGGCCCCGTGGCAGCTATTCTTAGCAGCGGACTGCGAAAGTTCTTTGTGCTGCGACGGTTGAATTACGACGCCGATCGAATCCGCGAACAAGTCGTGAAAGCCATGGACGACTACAACATTCACATTGTAGCCGCTCTTGAACGTCATCTTCCGATTCTGGCAAGCATCGCCAGTGTGGCGCCGATGCTTGGATTTCTTGGCACTGTTGCGGGGATGATCGTGTCGTTCGACAACATCGACACCAATTTTGGCAACGAAAATATCGTAAAGCTGGCGGCTGGCGGCATCAAAGCTTCTCTGCTGACCACGGCGTTTGGTTTGATCGTCGGCATACCGGCGTTCATGGCATTCAACTACTTCACCAGCGTGATCGATCGATTCGTCCTGGACGTCGAAGAGTCTGCTACCGAACTGATCGAAGCCGTCACCATTCAAACGGCCATGGATTGTGCTCCCACACCGCAACCTTCAGCCAGCGCGGAGACATAAGCCATGCGTCGACGACGTCGAAAAGTGCTTGTCGAACCGCCCGCTCACGCAACCGGCGACATTGCCTTCAACCTGATTGTCTTCTTTCTTGTCTGCGCCTCCATCCAGCCAGACAGCGGCAGATCGCAGACTCTGCCCAGTAGTGAAACCGTCGAAGAAGACAAACAGACGGAAAACATCGAAGTCGCGATCAGTCGTTCTGCCGTAATCGTTAACGGAGACGTCACACCCGCAGATCAGCTGCTGTCGCGACTGACACCGCTGCTGGCCGGAAAGAAAAGCCCTGAAGAAAAGGTTGTCGTCGTCAAAAGCGATTCCGACACACCGTACGCTCAATGGATTTTTGTCACGTCGATCATTGACGACGCCGGAGGCATGGTCACATTACAACTGGAAGAAGAACGAGAAGTAACAATACCCGACTAGCGCATAGTGAATAAGCAAAGGCAAATGTCTGAAGTAGCGAAACTCGCCAGGAGCAGAAGTATGACTGTCTGTTCGGGGGCTGCATGTAGGGAATGAACATTCCTCGAATGGCGGACTCGTGCTTGAGCCACGAAGTGGCGACATTCGATTAGCCGCGGACGTGAGTCCGGGGTTCAGAGGCTTGAACGCGATGAACGAGCATTGGAACAAAGTACAGAATTCATGAAACTCACACGACGCAAAACTCGAGCCGAAGTGCCCAGCATGGCAATGGGAGACATTGCGTTTAATCTGCTGATTTTCTTCGTGATTCTGGCCCGCGCGTCTGATGACAGCCACCTGCAGTGGACACCGGCAAAAGTCAGTCACCTGGAAAGTGCGGGCAACGCGACGGTCAGCGTACTGATCGACAAAGACAGCAAACTGTACCTTAATGGACAACAGGTGGGCATCGCTGAACTCGCCAACCTGATCGAAATCGAACTCGGTAATGCACCGCACGGCAATCGAACCGTGCTGGTTAAGATACACAACGACACACTGGCTCAGCGTTTCGAGCCCGTCATCGAAGCCATCAGCGAAGCTGGCGGTGATCTGGTGCACATCGTCGAAGAAGAGCAACATAAATAACGCAACAGAAGGACGCACGTTCTTCCGAGTGACGCAGGAACTAAACAAAAAGCCATAACCGATGGACAGTACCAAAGATCATTTCGAGCAGAAGCAGCCCGTGGCGCCAGGCTCCGTGGTAAAAGCGCAGCAACTTCGTGGCCACAGTTCTGCCACCGCTGCTGAACTGCGGGAGTTTCTGGGGCAACTCAAGGGACGCAGTCCGCAGGAAGTCATGGGGATTGTCGCTCAGAGCAGCCTGTTTCGCGGAATCACGACCGCCACCATTGCCTGTGCAGTACTGC
>CAYZYB010001173.1:0-2270 GCA_964481505.1 uncultured Planctomycetaceae bacterium
CTTCAAGTACCTTGTAGGCTATCGCAACAAGCACGACCACGGCGATAACAGCGTAGCCTGATTCTTTTAACTTGCCGAGAAAGTAGCCAGCGATGAGAATCGGAACGGCGAGCACGATGACCAGACACCCCACGGCCTTCATTGCTGTTTTCTTGATGTGTCCGCCGACTGCTCCCAGAACATTCGTAAGATCCATTCGTGTGGAAGAGAGTGCGGTCGGCAGAAACTCGGCCAGTGCTTCGGCGTCGCTCATAGGAATACCAGGATGATCGCTGAGTGCGCATTGTTCTGCGTAACCGTTTTCCGGCCAGCGAACATTCCACTTTGGCCAACCTGCCTCAAGGCGCGAATAAGCCTGCACAGCATCCACGCCGCCCCAAAAACCGATTTCGTTTGTTTTCATGTCGATCCACATCCCTTCGGTGACGACTTTCTCGGAAGGGACTTCCGCGGGCTTTGCATTGGCCAATGCCTGAATGGCTGTCTTGCTGGCGGAAAATAGTTCCGCCGGGATCGAAGAAAAATTGCGATGGCGAGCCTTACCTTTGCTGTCGATCAATGTCACCCACGCGCGATCATCGTCGTCTTCGTATTCATATTCTTCTTCCGGCTCGTCTTCGGGATCATCATCTTCACTCTCATAAATCCCGCATGCGTTGCGAACTGTTTTTGGGCGATCCATCAGCACATCATTGTCGTCGTCTTCGTTGGGTCGTGCTCCATGAACGGCGGCGTACATTTCCGCTTCGGGTAGAAAGGCGATGCTGAATCCAGGCCAGGCTTCGTGCAGTAGCTTTTCATAAGCCGCACGAGGACGAAGTCGGTCCAGCCCTCCAGGCTCGCCCCACTTAAGCGTTTTGGCATCAAAATCGATGATTGCGATACTGGCAAGATCTTCAGGTTCCCAGTCGACTTCCTCGCCCTGTGTCACCCACTCCTCAAAGGCTTCCGGTCCCCAAAGAAGTTCGCGATACAGCGTCGTCCAAAGATCTTCGAAACGTCGCTCTTTGCCGTCGCGAATGAAGACAGAATAGGAAACCGGTTTGCTCATTCGTTCCGCCCTGTAGTTGTATGATGAATTGACTCCAACGCAAAAACGCCCTGACAAGAACAGTGGCTTCGGCTGGCACCAGGCCGTGGGCCTCCTTTCTATGATGGCGTCTAATTCCGCCACGGAATCTCACAGCGAAACCAACATACAGAAAAATACTCCATCGTCCACCGATACAACGAAAGTCCTTAGGGCGGTCTGGCTGGTGTCGGTGTTTCTATTTTTCAGCGTAGGCTTCGGCCGTCGTCAATCGCTGGAGGCTTCGCTAAACAACTGCCGAACCGCGCGGCCACTGATGGTTTCTTTTGCGAGTAGTTCTTTCGCTACCAGTTGAATGGCTTTTGCGTTTACGGAATCGCCGAGCAGGTGTTCTGCCTTCTTTAGCATGCGCTGCATCAGTCGTTGGAGTTGTCGTTCTTTCGGGGCGCGATTGGCGAGCAGGCGGCTGGCCATTCGCAAATCCTGACTCGCGCCATCGACGCAGAATCGATTCGTCACGTGACTCTCTCCTACCATGCCGGCAAGCAGAATCAGGACTTCATCTTCGACCGCATCGTTGGTCGCTTTTCTGCGTCCTTTCTGAACCTTGCAGGCTCCCAACCTACTGCCTCCAGTCTGTAATTGGGCGGGCGAGATTGTCACTTTCTCGACCGGGCGTCCCAGCACGAACGCCATGACAGCATGCCCCGCTTCGTGAAAAGCGGTGATCGTTTGAGGAGTTGGAGGTGAACGGTCCGGCATCTTATTGCGGGAGACCTTTGAGCAGGGGCTGTCCTGCCGGTGCGTCAGAGGCCCGCTGCGGGGCAAAAGACGTGAATTGTGGCGACCGACACAGTTCCAGCGTTTCGAACGTGTGTGTCATATCATTAGTATATCCATCCCGAATCCGCCCCGCCAACTTTCCTCACGAGACAAAATTCATGAAAACCACCTGCCTTGCTCTACTCGGTCTCGTAATTATCGCTGGAAGTTTCGCTCCGTGTTATTCCGTCACCGCAGGTGAAGTGGAACGGCCCAACATCATCGTGTTTTTAGTGGACGACATGGGCGTCATGGATACGTCGGTCCCCTTTCTGACCGACGCTGACGGCGTTCCAAAGCGATATCCTCTTAACGATTACTATCGCACGCCGAACATGGAACGTCTGGCAGCGACCGGTATTCGACTTAACAATTTCTGCGCGATGAGCGTTTGTTCGCCCACCAGGATTTCCATCAT
>CAYZYB010001174.1:0-2268 GCA_964481505.1 uncultured Planctomycetaceae bacterium
GGCATGGAGTTGTATTCGAGATATTCGAGGACCGTTTGATCTTCCGGCAGCGTGGTATAGACGTGTTGAGCGTACGTGCCGATCTTGCAGCCGTAGCCCCATTTCACTTTGCCTTCAAGCGGTTTTAGCGAATCAACAATCGTCCTCAGGAAAGTGGTTTTTCCCTGCCCGTTGTCACCCACAATCGCGGCGCGTTGCTGGTGTTCGACTTCAACTTCGATGTCGGTAGCGACCGTGTGATCCGGATATCCAATAGACAATTCCATACAGCGAATCGCGGGCCCCTGCCGCGGTTCGACAACGGGAGCTTTGATGGACGCTGTGGGAAGGTCGACTTCGATTTCTTTGGTTTGAAGACGGTCCAGCTGCTTTTGCTTTGAACGCGCCTGGCTGGCCGAGGTGGCTCGCGCTTTGTTTTTGTCGATAAACTTTTGCAGCTGTTTCTGCTTGGCCTGAACGGCAGCGTTCGTGCGTTCGTCGCGGATTTTGTCTTCTTCGAGTTTCTCCAGGTAAGGTTCGACCTTGCCGTTGTACAGCGTAAGCTTGCCTTTGTTGAGGTCGAGCGTTTGATCGCAGGTCGCCGTCAGGAAAGCGCGGTCGTGTGATACGATGAGACACGAAGCTGTGAAATTGACCAGGAAGTGTTCAAGCAGGATCTGGGTGCGAAGGTCGAGGAAGTTTGTGGGTTCGTCGAGCATCAGCAGGTTGGGTTCGTGCAGCAGCAGCGCGGCAAGCTTGACGCGTGTCTGCCAACCGCCGGACAGGTCTTTGACCGGACCGTTGAGGTAGTCGCCCTTGAGTTCGAACTGACCGGCAACTTCACCGCACTTCCAATCGGGTTGTTCGCTGTCACGCATGAGGAAGTCGAGAGCCGATTCTCCTTCGTTAAAGGGGTCGTGCTGTCGCAGATAGCCGACCTTGAGGTGCGATCCGCGAACGACTTCGCCGCTGTCGAGTTCTTCGCTGCCAAGCAGGATGCGCAGCAGCGTCGACTTGCCGGCTCCATTGCGACCGATGAAGCCGATCTTTTGCCCGTCGTGAATGGTGGCGCTGGCACTGTCCAGAAGGACCTGGTCGCCGTAGCTTTTGACGCCATCAAGAATTTGCAGAAGTACGGCCATGGAAAATGAACAAAGCTGACGTAAGTGAGGGAGTTGTGAATTGTACGCTGGGACGTTTACTCTGACCAAACCCGGGGTTCAAGCTTGTTCAAACGTTGCTTGGGTGTTTTGCAGAATCAGGAGTGTTTGCGGTGGCCTTGCGCGATCCGTCAGCGCACCACTCTCAAGAAAAAACAGCAGATGACAATGAGTGCAAAGATTGATGCTGATACGAACACCTGCGGTTTCGATTCACAGCCTGCACCGAGAATAAAGCATGGGAACTGAATTGCGGCGCTCAACAACAGAAACAGCCCGATAAGCCCTGAGATGATGTCTGGCGCAGAACAATCAATCCGTACATCCACGTCAATGCTGGGAGAATAAATGGCCATTGCGAGGCAAAAAACACTGACAGGCAGAATTGCTCCGAGATTGGCAACCGAGAGTAAGAACGCAAATGGCTCAAGCGAGCTGTCTTGTCGGCGACCCACCAAACGTTCTTTGGCACCGCGATCGAATATTTCAAAGAAGTCGCTTTCGGCTGCTGCTTCCTCTTCCATGTCTCACACGTCCTTTCGTGAGCTCACGCCACATCACGTCACCACTGCCGGATTTCCAGTTCCAGCTCAACGCCGAATTTTTCCGAGACAGCGGCCTTCACTTTGTCGGCCAGTGATTGCACATCGGCACTGCTGGCACCCGATTCTGTGACGACAAAGTTTGCATGGCGATCACTGATGCGTGCCTTGCCAACAGAAAGATCCTTCAGACCGCACTGTTCAATGAGAGCTCCGGCAGAAAGCCCGCGCGGATTGCGGAAGATGCAGCCGGCGGATTGATCGGCCATGGGCTGCGTCGAACGCTTCATGATCCAGATCTTCTTCATGCGAGTTGTCAGGTCGTCGGATTCGTCGGGGCGAAGTTCCAGCGTGACCGACAGCACAACGATATCTCGAATGCTGCTGCTGCGGTATGCAAACGTGAGTTCGTCTCCTGTGCGTTCTACAACTTCGCCCGCGTGAGTGATCACTTCGACCTTTCGAACGAATTCGCCGATGTCACCGTGTCGACCGCCGGAATTTCCAACGACGGCGCCACCGATCGTGCCAGGAATGCCCACGAGATTTTCGAGTCCAGCCAGATTTGAACGCACTGATTCCGCAAC
>CAYZYB010001175.1:0-2266 GCA_964481505.1 uncultured Planctomycetaceae bacterium
GTTAACAGTCGGCCCCATCACGAACATGGTGAGAAACAGAGACAGCCCAATAATCACCTGAGTCGGAGGGATTTCCTGAGTTGAAAGAGCTCGTCGAACAAACGAAAGCACGATGACGATTCGCGTAAATGCAGTCATCGTGACGAGCATCGAAGAAATGAACGTCAGCGCAGTGATAAACAGGGCCGTCCTCAATTGAGGCGACAGCGCCTGAAACGACTCTGCCTGCAGCATGTCGGTGATAGGTGCGACTTCGTTCACGAGTGATTGGTGTTCCTTACCATTTACTGATGGAGTTAGGCCGCTGTGGCGTCGTGAGTTTCCTGAACCGGCGTATCGAAGTCCTGCCAGCTGTTGATCGGATTGACGGTCTTCACGCCGGTCCTGTCCGTCGTGACCAGAAATCGTTGGTTTCCAATTTCCAGCAGATGTGCCTGAAAGTGGTTCTTCACAGGCAAAGTGCCCAGGTGAGCAATCGCCGAGCTTCTTGTGGGAATCATTCCCCCAGGACGGCTGTATTTTTTAATCGCCATGACAGCGAAGACCGCCAGCAACGCGACGACCATCGTCCATTGCAACACTTCGACAAACTGAACCAGATGCGACTCGTCGTCTGGTAGTTGTGATGCGAAGTCCGGTCCCGGTCCGAGGTCAATTGACTTCGGTGTTTCTGCCGGTTTTGAGTCCTTGTGCGACACTGGCCGCACATTCGAATGCGCGCCGCGTTCCGGCACCGACGGTACATTGTGCACTGCAGGCCTGACCGCACCTGCTGTTGTCCTGGCTTGAGGCAACTGCATGCGAGACGTTGCCCATTCCGGGCGACGTTCCTGCGCTGAAGCTGTGCTGACGAGCATTGCGAGCATGCCAGCAAACGCAATCAGGTTTGTGCTCAGTCGCCCAAATATTTCGCTTGATCGAGGCATGCCCATCATGACGACTCCAACGCCTGCTTGCCGCCGGTCGCTGCGGGATCTGAGTCTTCGATCTCCGTAATTCTTACGGCGTATCGATCTTCCACGACAACAACTTCACCGCGAGCCAGCCGGACGCCCTGAGCTACGATATCCACGGGTTCGCTGAGAGAACGTTCCAGTTCCAGGACAGCTCCTTCGTTCAGCCGAAGCAAATCACCAATCGGGAGCGTGACGCGTCCCAACTGAACTGAGACTTCAACATTGACGTCGTAGAAACGCTGCAAAGGAACTCGGCCCGTCGTTGCCGGACGTTCTCCAAGATTTGGGAACTCCACCGGATGCACTTCGGCACTTGAGGCAGCGTCATCGGAAATGGCGTCTTGAGTGGTAGACATATCGAAAGTCGCGTTAGGAAAGGGATGATGAATAACAAAG
Source organism: uncultured Planctomycetaceae bacterium (assembly GCA_964481505.1). Taxonomy (GTDB): domain Bacteria; phylum Planctomycetota; class Planctomycetia; order Planctomycetales; family Planctomycetaceae; genus Fuerstiella. Next base: position 1,353 of record CAYZYB010001175.1, read on the forward strand.
ACAGGCTTTAGACCACCGTGGAAGACAAATGAGCTCGCTAATCAGAAATCAGCTGGACGACTTCAAAGCCCTGTCGTGGTCCGACGCGAAGTGGCTGCCCCAGCCATTTGCGTTCGCCACTGACATAGGCGGTCAGCGGACGATGGATCGGTTGGTCCAGGACGAGAACATCACCAACGGTAAGCTGTGAGACCTGCGACATCGTGACGTCGCAATGCCCCAGCTTGACAACGATGTCGACATTGATGCGTTGCGCCAGAGCGACAAGATTCGGATGAACACCGCGGTCTTCGACTTCGTCTTCGTGAAGCTCTTCGCCGATCAACTGTTCTGTCTCCATTTTCGGAAGCAGCCAATACGCCTTTTCTTCCCCAAAACGCGACGCAACATTGATTTCGCCGACGAACACTTCATCCGTCTGGGCAAACAAACGCGTTCGTTCGGGCTTTGAGAACATACTTTGGAAGACGCAGGAGGTTGCTTCCGGCCCTGGAATCGCTTCGCTGATGGCGTCTGCCGAACCCTGAAACAAGACACCCAGCATGGATTCTTCCGCTCGCGTAAACTGTCGAGCTTCCGGCCACTCTTCGCCCTCCACGTTCAGAATATCTGCGAGTACGCCATGCAGTTGTCGGCGAGAAAAGACCATCAACGACGGGAATCTGGACGAACCGATCACAAAGTGGAGGCCGACTGCATCGGTCGGAAGCTTTTGCAAAGCAGTCCGCCATTGAGCCGGTTCAATTTCAGCAGAAGCGATTGTCATCTTCTGGGTTAAGAGCGCGTTCCAGGACTCCGTCGACAGAACACACATGCTTTCGTGCCACTTCGACAAAGCCCTCCATTTTTGCTTACGTGGCTTGCGCGGACTGTTGAAGTCCAGCAGTTGTAACTGAGCAGTTTCTGTCATGATC
>CAYZYB010001176.1:0-2262 GCA_964481505.1 uncultured Planctomycetaceae bacterium
AAGTCCCATGCCTCCTCGCCAAACTCGGCATCTTGTAAAAGAGGGCGGCCCTGCGGGGGCACCTCCGCTTGTTGTTCAGACCTCGCTGGGGTGGTATCTTTCAAGCCGTTTCCCAATGTCAGGGGCGGTGTCGTAAAAACCTTCCGTTGTCCGGTCGGAGCCATGGCAAAATCCGCTTATCTCATAACGCAGCGTAACTTCGGATTGGCTGATCTCCTCAATAGTCTTGATGCTGTTTCCCCGGACTGTTCTGCCACGCAATCTGAAACTGCAGTCGTGATTGAATCCTGTGGCCAATTAGTTGACTATTGCAGGTTCGAGAATGAAACTCGTGCATCCCTTCTGGATGAGTGGCCACTGGGCGATCCGGTGATCGACTTACTGCTTAACAATCAGCATTTTGATAGTTCGTCTACCGCCTTCTCCGCGACGTTTTGTACTCCGGCGAGCCCCTCGTTTGTTGCGGCTATTCGCTCGCTTGTCGGGCACAACGTTGACTGTTTTGTTCACAACTGCCACGAATTGACGGTGGCTGGACACAACTTTCTAGCAGTGCTTGAATCGCATTCTGATTGGCAATGGCATATCGAAAACACTCCGTCCTAGCGCGGCAGGCGCACAACGTTGTTTTTACGCAAGGACCTTCGGCACACTGTTCCAGGCTGGCTCGGACGATAGACTTTTGCGTAGTTCAAACCGCCTCCCCATGGTGGGAGGGTGTCGTAAAGTCGTTCGCCGCCTAAAATCGCCAGCCAACGCCGAAGCGGATTCCTGTAGCGTAGCCGTCAAGCAGTCCGAAGCCGCCGATGTTGAAGGTCCACCTTTCGCCAGGGGCGAAGAGTAGGTAAGCCTGCCACTCTGAAGTGTCGAGGCTGGAGGTGTCCAGATTGATTTGAGAGCGAAATGTCGCGAATTCGCGAAGGTCGATTTCTATGCCTGGGTTAACTACAAATCCGTGTTCGTCGGCGTCCGCCAGAGAAACTTCGTTGACGACTTTCGAACTGTCATCTTCAAGGACAATCTGTAGCTCGGAGCTGCTGTAGCCGTACCCCAGTTGCAGAAACGGGCGGACGCCGGGCCGCGTAGAAAGATAAAGGGTGGTTCCTACAGTCACGATGGTGAAACGATGACGTACGAGTTCTTCGAAGCCCCCCGCGAACTTTTGAACCGTGGCCGAAGCACTACCACCACCAATGTTGAAGAATAAGTCATGCGAGATGGCGGTAAACAACCGATCGCTCCACGGCGCCGGAAAATTCAGATCGAACAAAAACATCTCCGTGTCGAGATCAACATCGACGGATTCCTTCCAGAAGCTGGCATCGAAACGCAGCATGGATTTTCCCAGCCATCCATTCTGCCTGGGCCCCGGCTGTGAGTTAGGCTGATTACTGGTTTGCCAGCTGGCTTACTGAATGAGACTCTCATCACTGGCAGCTGCAGCAAGGCCCTCGCTCAAAAACGGATCGGTCCAGGATCGTTGATGGAGATTTGCCGGCCCTTCCATCGGACTTTCGTCGTCAGCAAACCGACTGACGGACGCAGTGCCTGCCGCTTGAACAAACGAATGTTCCGCCGCGATCGGATCGATGTAGGCGAATGACTCCTGAGCAGAGGAGTGAGAAACGGCACAGGCTGCCATCAGGAACGAAAGGAGAGACTTCATAGTAGTCCGAGCAGGTTTGTGGGAGAGCGGAATCTCCAACAACCGTAACGGGGACTGAAGTTTGTGAGAGCGCTAACCAAACGCAATTCGACTTAAGGGAAGAGACTCCATTCCCGCCTGGTGCCTTGGTCGGCAAATTCTGCCGACGGACATTGAGAATCCAGGGAGGCCGTCTATTCCAGAACGCTCCTGAAACGCTCTAACGCAGCTTCGACATTCTCCCGACTGTTAAACGCACTCAATCGGAAATAACCCTCACCTGCCGCCCCAAATCCGCTTCCAGGAGTTCCCACCAAGTGCCCCTTTGATAACAGCAGATCGAAGAAATCCCAACTGCTCAAGTTGTTCGGCGTTTGCAGCCAAACGTACGGAGCATGTTCGCCGCCGTAGACGGTGATCCCGACTTCCTGCAACCCTTCCCGCAATAGTCGGGCATTTTCCATGTAGAAGTCGATAAGCGACTTCATCTGTTCCCGTCCTTCCGGCGTATAAGCTGCTGCGGCACCTTTCTGAACCACGTAAGACGCGCCGTTGAACTTTGTCGACTGTCGACGATTCCACAGTTGGTGCAAAGAGACTTCTGTGCCACACGATGC
>CAYZYB010001177.1:0-2261 GCA_964481505.1 uncultured Planctomycetaceae bacterium
GCCGTTATGGAAAGCCGTAAAAGCAGCTCACCAGCTTGTTCAAACCGCACCACTTCGACTTCTGAGAGCTTCTGTCATTACGACGGTTGTGATCGGCTTCACTCTGGGCAGTCTGTTTGGCTTGCCGGTGCCGTTTTCAACAACCGCGCCCGGTGTCGTCGGTCTTCCGGAAGGATTTCGAGTTCACACGGAAGTCAGTGGCTTTGTTGACGCGATTCACGTCGCTGACGGTCAGCTGGTCGAAGAAGGCGAGCTATTGCTGACGTTGCGAAACGAAGAGATTACAAATTCTCATCGAGATCTTGAACTGCAGCTGAAGCAGGAAACGATTCGCCAACAGATCGCGATGAAAGAACACGATGCCGGTGCCGCTTCTGTTGCTGCCAGCAACTTGACATCGCTTCGTGAGCGGCTTCGGGAAACTCGGAGCCAGCAAAATGCTCTGGAGATTCGTTCCCCTGCAGCGGGGCGAGTGGTTGCTACAAGTCTGCGTTCGATGTACCAGACGTTTGTAGACGAAGGGGACAGCCTGCTTGTCCTGGACGACGGTAAATCTCGTGAAGTTCGGATCTCCGTGTCGCAGGATGATTTTTCTCTGGCTGAGAGTCTTTCAGGTCAGATGGTCAGCGTACGAATCGGCACGCGACCGGTCGTGGACGGTGTCGTGGATCGAGTGATTCCGCGAGCCTCTCGGTCTCTTTCGGACCGATGTCTGGCAGCAACCGAAGGTGGCAGTCTGGCGGTGATGGCGACGGATGATGGCGATGCCGAAGACATGCAACTGACAGAGCAGCGTTTCGAAGCGATCGTTCGACTGAACGCGGAGGATCTGGCGTTACCGATCGGCGAGCGAGCCTACGCGAAACTCGGAGCGCTTCAGGAATCTTTGGCCATGCATCTGTACGATCAGAGTTCGAAGTGGCTCAACAATCAGATCGAGTTGGCTCAAGCTGATGCGTCCCGCTAAGGCCTCCGCGGACACCGTGCTTCACCGATTTCCTTCGGAACAAAGAGATTCTTCGTCGTGGTTGCTCAGCTGCCGTGGGAAAACTGGCTCTCTTCCGCTACATTTCCGCAGATTTGACGTATCACGGCTTCTGTCATCAATTGCGCCGATGTTCACCTGTAGGTCACGTCGATCAATCGAAAAGTCTACGACCGCCGCTGAGATTAGTTCGCGGCAAACAGTTCACTGCACTCCAGGGAAGCTTCAACAATGCTTTTTGAGCACATTTTGACTCTGCTAATGCTCACCGCTCTGCAGGCCGTGCTGGGTTTCGACAACCTGCTTTACATTTCGATCGAATCGAAACGGGTTCCTGAAGACAAGCAGGCCATGGTCCGCAAATGGGGAATCGGCCTGGCCATTCTGTTGCGAATCATCCTGTTGGTGGTCGTCGTGAAAGCGATTGAGCACTTTCAGGAACCGTTTGTCAGCGGCCACTGGGACTCATTCACGATAGACATGAACGTTCATTCGCTGATTGTACTGATTGGTGGTGCCTTCATTATCTACACAGCCATTAAAGAGATCAGTCATATGCTGGCCGACCACGAGTTGGACAGTGAAGAGGGCGATCAGAAGCGTTCTGTAGGGAACGCTATTTTCTGGATCATTATCATGAATCTTGTGTTCAGTTTTGATTCGATCCTGAGCGCAATCGCATTGGCTTCAACCCCGAATCCTGATCCGAACATTAAGGCACAGGTAATCACGACTGCAAACATGGTGGTAATGTCGCTGGCGGTGATCTCCAGCGGCGTGCTGATGATCTGGCTTTCCGACCGAGTCAGTGAGTTCCTGAAGAAGAATCGGCTCTACGAAGTGCTTGGTCTCTTTATCCTGTTCATCGTCGGCATCATGCTGGTTTCCGAAGGCGGTCACCTGGCACATCTGTCCTTCTTCGGCTATGCGATTGAGCCGATGGCAAAAAGCACGTTCTACTTCGTGCTTGTTGTGCTGGTGCTGGTAGACATCGTTCAGGGACGCTATCAGAAAAAACTAATGGCCCAGCAGGAAGCCAAACGATTGGCGGCGAAGGAAGCTGTTTAGAAGCCAGTGAGAATGCCCCCAAACAGCGGCAGTCGTCAACGGATTCTTGATTTTGTCGTTCGGCAAATTTGTAACCTGCCGTTTGCATAGGTTATTCCGAGGAGCAGGTTGACTCACGGTGACTTTGGCACGTTAAAAACCTGTCCCACGAACCCATCTCGGGCAGCCAAAGCTCTTTAAGAACTCTGCTTCAGTTCGTGGATAGATT
>CAYZYB010001178.1:0-2256 GCA_964481505.1 uncultured Planctomycetaceae bacterium
AACTCAGAGGATTCAGCACAGAAAGTAATGCACGGTAAGGCGACGCTTTGGCGAACCAATAGCCGACAGCAGAATCTGCTCCCAATAAACTGACACAGCCTTCTGTCAATGCGACAAACAGTACGACGCCCAGCACACTGATCGCCAGTGTCTGGAAAGTCTTTTGACGCCAGAATGCCACCAGGCAGCCCCAGGTTCCGGCCAGCAGGGAAGTTACCGCCACAGTGGCTTCAGCCCACAGGATTTGTTGCCAGGTAATGCCCCCCAGCAGCCGTAGAGCACAGAAAACGGGCAACGAGGCGGCAATTAGCACGCCAACAATCAACAGGCTGGCCAACAACTTACCGTAGGTCAGTTCGCGGCTGCGCATGTCTGTCATCAGTAACAGGATCAGCGTGCGACGGTCTTTTTCCTGAGCGATATTCGCGGCTGTGAACAGCGTCGCGAAGAACATTCCCAATGTGAGCTGCAGCAATGCCAGAACGCCGAAAACCAGGCTGCTATAGGACGCAATATCTCCTGAGAACAGCGTGTCCTGAAATCCGACGGTCGCTTGTCGAATGGTGTAGATCAGCACCAGCAGGAATGCGACGTAACCAGATCTCAACAGATAGTGCCGAAGACGCCGGGGAGTCGTGAGGGCTTCTCGGGCAAAGATAGGACCAGCAAACACAGACCGATTTCCTATTCTGAATCCGACGGCGAAGAATCCGAATCCGTTGAACTCTCTTCAATGATTTCATCGAATCCAATCTGTTGCTCAAGCAGGTACTGGTGTTGAATATCTGGAATTCGCCCGGATTCCTTTGCCACCAACCACGCAAGTGGGTGATCGGTAAGTTGCGGCTTGTTGTTGATCTGATGAATTTTTTGGATATATAGCACAGCCAGCAGTGCCTCTTCGATGTAGTCGTCATGGTCAGCGACTTCCGGATGTTTTACCGTCATCACTTCGTTTATGAGTTTAATGCCTTCCATAAAACGCTGCTCAGCCTCTGAGGCAGTATCCTCTTCGTCATAAGTCTGTGCTTTCGAGAAGGCGATCTTTCCATCGTAAATCGCTTTGTGTGCATCTACTGTGGTCTGGTCTCGCTCGCAATTTGCAAGGTTCTGCCAAAAGCGATAGTTGACCATTTTGACGTTCTGTTCCCAGACTTTTCTCTGAACCGAAATGTCGACACCATTTAGCTTGGCGTCATTTTCCAGTTCTTCCTGAGACGAATTTAGTCTGTACTGCACGTCATTGAGACCAAGGAAAATATCACTGCCGTAGTTGTCCGTCCATTCTTTGTAGGCATTTTCCCAAGCGTCTCGATTCTCTGATCCAAAAGCACCTTCCTTTTGTTTCGCTGTGGCATAGTCGTACAACGCTCGTGAAGGTCCCTGCCGGGCGATGACGTGAGTCATCTTTTTAATGCGGTAAAGAAGGTCTTTTTCGTTGGTGCGAACAAACCAGTCGTAAGCTACCAGGTAGTTGTCTTTGTTTTCAGGATTGATTTCCGGATCCGCGGTGCCATTCTCAAACGCGTCTGTGTCGGGGTCTGACGTAAAGTACTTGCGGAAGAATTTTTTCTCGTCTGAATTACCAAATTTTCGTCCGGTAAAATCACCGACGTTATGAAACAGCGCAGTTGATGTTTCGTTGCGAGTTGTTCCCAACTGCAGAAATTTAATTCCTTCCTTAACCCAGAAGAACCGGTCTTTCACCTGGTCCCATTCTCGTGACACGTTGAATGCGAGGTTCCAGCCCTGGAACTTCCAGATTTCAATGTAATGCGGCTGTAGCTTAATGATCGAATCAACTGTTGTCTTAAGCTTACTCCAGTCTTTGCGTTTTTGATACTCCAGCGCCTTGAGGTGAAGGACACTGGCTGCAGGCCCGCGCAGTCCCAGCAGTACCAGGCTCATTGCTGCACTTGACGGGTCGATTTGACCAAGTTTACTTTCACCGAGGTCATGTTCGACACGCATTTGGGCCAGCACACCACCGGATACAGATGATGTTGTTCCGGGAATGACGTCCTCTGATGTAGGCGCGCCCAGATAGATGATTGGCACAAGCAGCCCAAGTATCGTGACGGCGTACACCATTTTTCTCTGGCGGGTCTGCAGAGTGTTCTCTGTCAGCAGCCATGAAAAAAAGAAAAACGCGCCAACCGCAACAACGAGGGCGATGATAATGTAAATGGTCATTTCGATTCTAACTCACGGAATTTCAGAAACGCCGCCCCAAGAATGATGCAGGGTATGAAGAAC
>CAYZYB010001179.1:0-2254 GCA_964481505.1 uncultured Planctomycetaceae bacterium
CGGTGATACTGTGAACGCGGTGCATTTGCATGTCGGCTTCCCCGGCTGAAGAACCAGGTCTGCGTCGCCTTCATTGACGAGTTCAAAAGTATGCTCCAACTCTGTGCCAATGGACATGCGACCAAAGTCGAAGATTTTCTCTTCTGCAACTACTTTCGGCCACGGCCCTTCTTCGGCTGCTACCGGCCGCTCCGGAGCTTTCTTTTTCTCGCTGGCAGTCGCTGCCGTTTTTTTCGCTGAAGGCACGGGCGACATATCAGGAACCAAAGCGTCAATCGAATCCGATTCTTCCGAGCAGCCGATCAACAACATCAGCCCGCAGCATACGCCTAACATTATCGCACTCAGCCGAAAATCTCTCATCACTCTCACCTTCACCCATCACAGTTATTGTGTACCGACGATGTTTGCCAAAACGCCGACACGCTGTTCACTCAAGTACCGATCCGTATGTCCCCAACTGCGGTTCATTTCATCAATGTCGAGTGCCTTGAGCGCTGCTGTTTTGGCTTCTTTCGGTTTTTCGTAGTTGCTCAGCAATTCGGCGTATTCAAACCAGAACGTCGAATTTCCGGGGTAACAGATTAATACGTGTTCCATATCCTGCAAGGCGCCCTCACGAAGCTTCTGCTCGACCCGCAGCGTTTGAAGTTTTGATTGAATGTGACTGCGAAAATGATAACCCACATAGGCCCGATGGTCCGCAGAAATCACTTCATCACAAGCTTCAATGGCTCTTTCAAACAACTCTGTCAGATCAAGATCCCAGTCTGCCGACTCGGAAGCAGCGTCTGATGCTTCCGACTGCGCACGCTGGTCCACAGCAGCCACAAACATATACGCCAGAAGCTGCATCTTCCGTTGGCGCGCTTTCGTTCCATAAATATCGGCCAAAACGCCGCGATCGCAGGCACTGACCGCTCGTTCCTGCTTTCCCTGAGACTGAAGTGCGGTCGCCATGCTGTTTTCAGCAGCGGCAGCACGGACAGGGCCCACGCCATACCAAAAGGTAGCCATCGCCAAAACCAACAAACACGCAGCCACAAATCGGCCCACCCAAAGCCCGGTCGAACGTGAAGAGATTAACTCTGTTTGTGGTGAGGGCTGCGTCGCAGACAAGGCGTGCAGCATGAGCAGAGCTAGCCCGATTCCAGAAATATGCAGTCCGCCAGCTCCTAACAAATGCACAAACAGGCACACGAATGCGGCGCGAACGGCATCAGCAGAAAACGCCAGCTTCTCAGAAGCGACCCATACTGCAAAAAACGCAGCCAGCGGAATCACGGCGACAACATTCACGGAATCAAATACGTCAGTCGAAAAGTCAAGAAAGTCTCCACCGTTCAACCACCGCCAGGTGTGGTGCAACAGAAAACCGCCAGCGACGCCAAGCAAAATCACTTTGCGACTCGGACGTTTCGAGACCGTGGCCTCGGGGATCGAACGCACCGCCTCCGACGATTCCGACACTGCGACGCTCCAGACAAGCAAACCGAAGGCCACCAATCCGACTAACCCCGCCGTACACCACGTGTCCAGAATAATGTTGTGTGGGTCAAGAATCTCCTCACTCGACTCGGCAACCTTATGCTGCAGATACGCTGGCCGAAAGTTGCCGGGCCCCGATCCGAAAATCGGATCCTCAGCAATCACTCCAGCAGTCCCCATCCAGTAGAATAGACGAAACTGCAGCGATCGAGGCGACTCAAGAACAACTTCCTTATCAATCGCCCCACTGCCGATTCCAACAACGGCTCCCAAACCAATGATCGCCACGACGCTCAGCATGAGCCGCTTCATCCCAACCGCAGACAAGACCGAACGCGACCACACAAACAACATTAACAGTCCACTGAACAAACCAACCCACGCTGTACGGCTCTTCGTCAGTATCAGGCAATACGACATCGCCAGAAAACCAACAACAAAAACGGCACACACGAGCAGCGACAACCGCTTCTCCTGACGAAAGCTCTGCCAAAAACCGCCAACAAGCAAAACCAACCCAACGGCAAGGAAGCCGCCGAGCGAATTCGCCAATGCAAATGGTCCAGTCGGTTCCGAACTTGCCAGCAACCGCATTTCGAACAACTTTTGCGATGCTCCTTCAAGCGGAATCCCCAATCGTTTCAATTCCAGCGACGCAATCGTTCTGTCAGAAGACACTGCACCTTCGAGCCGCGCCTTTTGTTGTTCATACCATTCCGCCTGACGCCGATGCGTGACGTGAAACTGAACAATTCCGACTACAGAT
>CAYZYB010001180.1:0-2254 GCA_964481505.1 uncultured Planctomycetaceae bacterium
GTTTGCGACCGTTAAATATGACGGCAAACGGCAGCAGCAAAGCAACGGTGCCGACAGCATGAGACGCCGACAGCAATTCAAATCGCATCCCGTGCCTGGCCATGAGGAACAGGCCGGAAAGTGCCGTGAAAGCGATCAGCCAGAGCTTCAGTTTTAGGTCTCGGTTCCACATGGCCAACGACGAAAGGGGAGGGAATGTTGCTTTTCGGAAACATATCGCAGCCATCAATCGATGCTGAACTTTCCCACGCGCAGGCGTCGGCTCCCGGAGTATTGCTGTTAAGCTCTGACGGTTATGAGGTCTGCAGTGGCAGATACCAGGCAGCGGCCTGTCGATTACGTAAGCAGCTCAGAAATCGCACTCGATCCGTGATCCGCCAACGGGATTGGACGGCCGACATTGCTGAGGTTTGTCTCTTCGTGATCGATGCCGAGAGCCTGGCAAATTGTTGCCATCAAATTCTGCACGGTGACTGGATTCTCTTCGATTTCCATGCCGTCAGCGGAAGTCTTTCCATACGCCTGACCGCCTTTCACGCCACCTCCAGCGAGTACCGTGCTCCAGCTTTTTGGCCAGTGGTCACGACCGTTATTGTCGTTAATCTTGGGCGTGCGTCCGAATTCGCCCATCCAAACGACCAGCGTGTCATCCAGCATTCCACGTTGATTGAGATCGTTGATCAACGTTGCATAAGCCGGATCCAAAACGCCACAGAGATTGCCGACGGCTTCGAAGTTCTCCTGGTGAGTGTCCCAGCCAGCACCGCCACCCTGACCGTCTGCGCCGCTAAGGTTGACTTCCACAAACGATACGCCACTTTCAATCAAACGACGCGCTAACAGGCACCCCTGACCGAACGGATTGCGTCCATACGCATCTCGAAGAATGGCTTCTTCGCTGTCGAGATGAAACGCTTCGACGGCAGCGGATTTCATCATGCGGACAGCTCGTTCGTAAGACTGCACGTGGCTGGTACCCGGTCCGCCCGGGCGTTTGGCCAGAAAATCGTGTTCGAGCGAAGCCAATAACTGCAGTCGCGCGTCTGCCTGTTGGGGCGTCACGCCTGACGCTGTTTTCAGATTGCTGACTTCAAACGACACATCGCGATTTTCTTCGTCTCCGGTCATCGAAGATTCCACCACCAGCGGCGACCATGATGGACCAAGAAATCCAGGCCCATAAGCTGCCGGACTAAACGCGCGGAAGGGATTTACACTTACGAACGACGGCAGATCACAACTCTCATCACGCAACTGCTTGCTAAGAAACGCCCCGACCGTCGGATAGCGAATCGGCCCCTGCGGCAAATAGCCCGTGTGCATGAAATACGTTGCGCGCGTGTGATCCCCTTCTTTGGTTGACATAGAACGAATCGGTGCCAGGTGCTCCATGACTTTCGCAACTTCAGGCAGATGTTCGCTGATGCGGACACCAGTCACGCTGGTTTCGATCGTCTTGGTCGGCCCGCCGTTTTCGTTACCTTCTTTGGGGTCGAAGGTTTCCAGTTGACTCGGTCCGCCCGACATCCATAGCAGAATGCACTTGCGTTTCCGCGGTCCTGGTTCGGCCGCCTGAGCCTTTGCCGCGATCGATGGTAGCCAGCCGGAAGCTGACGCACCGAGCAAACTGAGCCCGGCATACCTGCCGAAGTGTCGTCGGGAAAATAGGTCTGTCATGGGGAATTCCTGAGCGGTTCCGGCGTAAACGGTGCAAGCCAGCTGTTTTTGCAAATGATATCAAACAGAGAAAACGCTGAGCAAATTTTGTCTAACGCATCTCTCCGGCGGCAGAAATAGTGCGGCTTTCGCTCACAATTACTGGTTTCCGGAACTCACGACATAAGTCCCGTTTTGAAACTGATAGGGAATTTCTGCTGCGTGCTTATAGCCGTATCCCGTTCCCTTGCCGGTCAAATAGCCGTCGTTGAAACAGAAAAGAACCTGCAGTTTTCCATTGCTCGGCAGCATTTCGTCCACTGGAAGCTTGAAGCCGCCGGATTTGTCCAGTCGTGCGGCATGGCCTTTTTTCCAGTAGGTGCCAGGGCCTTTGTCCGGAATGTCGATGGCAATAACGCTGTGGGCTGTTCGGTTGGAGATGAGTCTTCCTTTCAGCATGAGACGTTTTCTCCGGGCATCGTACTTCGCGCTGAAATCGCGAACTTCCACCGTTGGTTGTTTCATTGCCGCGACGTATCGGCCTGTCATGAGCTGATGTTTCCAGATCAGTGCCGCGACGACTGGAGTCATATAGACG
>CAYZYB010001181.1:0-2243 GCA_964481505.1 uncultured Planctomycetaceae bacterium
AATTCACGTTCTTCATAGGCGCGGAAATTCCACATGCTGGCATAGACCTGCTTGATTGATTTCGACAGGTGCCCTTCGTCGGGTTTGTGTGTGCAGGAATCGTACAGCCCCGCTCCACTGAAGCCGGGCAGGTCTTCGTTATTGGTACTCGATCGGCAGCGAAGAGAACTTCCGGCAGGATACGATTTGTGGAATGCGGCCAGGCTCTCCATCATCCATTCCGGCATTTTTCCTTTCTTGATAAGTGAGCGGAACTTCTTCAGTTCCGACTCCTGTGTTTCACGGCTTGCTTTGAACTCTTCGCTATTCAATAGCATGTTCAGGTAATTGTAGAAGTCGTTGTGCTTCATGAATTCGTCGTAGAAGTAAAATGGCACAGCTGCGCCATTCGGAATGGTTCCTTCTGCAAATTCGAACTTCCGCATCGCAGCCAGGTTTGCCGCCTTAACACCGACGCTGGTGGAATCTGTAAAACCAACTTCGTTTAACGGACGGACGGTCTTGACAGTCAGGTCACGTTTGGGGGTTTGCGTTTGGCTGGGGCGCAGGTCTTTGAAGTAGCTGTCCACTTCATCGGATGTTGCCGCTCGGATTTCGAAGCCATCTGCCGTTGCGGCATATCGAACGTACTTGCCAATCAGTGGCTTGATAGCCTGATGTTCGGACGCGGCGGCGATAAACGCATTGGGGACACCATCCTGAACGGCTCGAAGATTCACGTGTGAAAGGGGAGTTTGGCGGACTTCTGTGATCACGCCGGCGACACGGGACAATTCGTTTGGTAGTGAGCGGTAGATGACAACATCACGCGGACTCGGTCGTTCTTCGTGCGACATCAATCGCAGCATGCCAAAGCTGACCGCGGGGTTCAAAGGAAGGTAGGCGATGTCTGAATCGGTCAGGTCTTCGTCGAGGTACACCGGAATGTCGGATTTGTCGAAGGCCGCTTTGTCTCGCTCATAAGCGTTGATGCCACGATCTCTGGGGTAGTATCCGAGATTGCCTTTCAACGCTGGCATGCGATCCACCAGCAGATCGTAGGCGATTCGAATGTCCTTGTATCCATACTGATCGAACGGCTCGAATTCGAAAGTATAGAGTCCCGGTTGTCCGCTGGGCGACTTAAGCATCGGCCGATAAACCAGCACACCTTTCATTTGATCGCCACCACCGCCGCGACTGTTAGGCAGCCCGACCGCACCGGCGAAAAACGGATGACCGCGGTGTGTTTTCGTGTTGATAAAATAGAACTGTGGCTTTTCAGTGGAAGCGGCTTCAATCGTGAACTTCACAAATTCAAGGTCTGCCAGAAAACTGTCAATCATCACCTCTGGTCCACGATACGACAGCTTGTGGAAGGTCGCGTGGTCGGCGATGCGAGCGGCACCGTCATTGAAGGTCACTTCTTCGGGGCTAAGTCGCTTGCCACTTCGCCTGTTCCCGCCGAAGCCTCCGGGAGGACCACCACCGAAGCCTCCACGGCCACCGCGCCCCTGACGTTGGCCTCCGCCGAAGTTCGGTCGCATTTCTGCTTCATCGATCTGGCCGTCTTTGTCTTTGTCCAAAGTCTTCAGAGCCACCACCGCGTTCGCGAGCTCTTTGGCAGAGATCACGTTGTCACTGTTGGGGTCAATCGCAGCGAGCACTGGAGGTGGAGGAAACGGAAAGCCCCCTGCCCCTGCATTACCGGCATTTGAGAAAGGCGGCCATTCGATTTCTTTGCTACTGAGTATTCCGTTGCCGTCTTTGTCGAGCCTGGTCAGCGCGGTGACAGCGTTTACGATTTCCTTTTTGGACAAAACATGATCTTCGTTGGGATCAAGAGCCGTCAGAAACGCCATCGGTGGCGGCCCGCCAAAGCCCCCCGGCGGCTGCGCGATCAGCAGAGCTCCGCCAAGCAGTAAAGAGCAGGTGATGGTTGCTTTTAGTTTCCAACGCATTCTTTGTTACTCCATGAGGCATTGCGGTAATCAATGCGAACGACGATCTGAAAATGCTGAGTTGTCGCTGCGAATCGCTGGTTCCACAAGAGGCATTCGTCAATCAGGTATTGAAAACGCCGAAGAGGGAAAAAAGCATCGATGTATTGCGCAAAAACGCTGGATTCCCTTTGAAAATGATGAGGGTTCGCAGGAGGAGTGGCGTGTCTTTGTTTTCGCCCGTCTTTTCGGCCCGGTTTGAGCATGATCGGATACGTCACTTCGGAAATTGCAGAAGCGATATCCTGAGCCATTATCGGGGAC
>CAYZYB010001182.1:0-2243 GCA_964481505.1 uncultured Planctomycetaceae bacterium
GTCGACCACAAAGGCCCCGGTTTTATTCTTCTTCACAATCTTGATGAATAACCAAAAGGCAATGGGACCGATAAACAGCATGTACCAATAAGCCATCATCCAGTCGCTCATACTGATCAGCATGACCGTGATGCCCGGCAGTTCGACGCCGAAGCCTTCGAAGATCGCTTTGAACTTCGGAATGATGAAGATCATAATGAACGACACGATACCCACGGCCACGGTGATCACCGCCGCCGGGTAAATCATGGCTCCAGTGATCTTGCGTTTCAGTGACTGAGCACGTTCCTGGAATTCCGCAAGTCGCTGCAGAATTACTTCCAACGCACCACCGGCTTCGCCGGCCTTCACCATGTTGCAATACAGGTTGTCGAAAGCTTTCGGCTGCTTGGCCATCGCTTCTGACAGTGTGTTGCCCGATTCGATGTCTTCGATCACATCGATGAGACTGTTCTTCAGCGGCCCGGGTTTGCTCTGTCCTTCCAGAATTCGCAGGCTTCGCAACAACGGCAGGCCCGCGTCCTGAAGTGTCGACAACTGACGCGTGAAGGTCGTCAGCACTTTGCCTTTGACCTTTCCCATCGTGAAGGCTTTTTGCTTGCCGCCTTTTTTGGGGTCGGCAGCAGCCTTGCTTTTTTTCTTGCGTTCTCGTTCACGAATCTTCGTGACGTAAAAGCCCTGCTCCCGAATCATCGTCTGAGCTTCACCCTCAGACGGTGCTTCAATCGTATCTTTCACCTCGGTGCCTGTGGCATCCATGGCTTCGTATTGAAAGACTGGCATAACGCTCTCTCCGATTTTGTTCCAGGGGAATCGTGAACTAACTTCGAAACGTTGGTGCTTGAGTGAACTCTCGCGAACTCACAATCAGCACTGTGTTCTCAACCTGTCCACTTCGAATGATTGCCCTTCGAACATCTGAAGTCAGTGAGCTTCTGAACGATTCTCTGCTGCAATTCTGCAACAGCTCAATCAGTCACTGATCTCCAAACATCATTAAGGCAAACATCATTCCTAAAAACCTAGTTTTGTACTTAAAGTGTTGTTGCTGTGTTATTTACGACGACCTGATTCAGCCCGCTTTGTATATCCGGTTCCCCCTGGATGATTTTGATGCAGCAGAATCAGACAGGAGGTTTTTGTTGGGTTTCGAGATTGGATGATTCGGACTTTGAATTGGTGTTTTCCGTCACTTGTTTCGGTGATCTGGTTTCGGTTGTGGTGGCATCCTGCCGCCTTTCGGCATTGAGTTTTGACATTGGATATCGGCATTGGATTTCAGGGGCAGAAATTGGCGGCAGGATGCCACCACTACGTTGTTGAACTCCGCCGTTTTCAGTTGCTAATCAAGATCCTCCATCACGGTTTCTCGAACCACTTCATCAATCGTTGTGACTCCATCAAAAATAAGTTTCAATCCTGATTCGCGCAACGTCGACATTCCCTGGTTGCGCGCAATGTCTCGAATTTCATCGGCCGACTGTTCGCCGGCAACCGCGTCTCGAATTTCGTCTGTGACCGTCAGTAATTCGTACAGACCGACTCGCCCTTTGTAGCCACTGTTGTTGCAACGGGCACAGCCTTTACCAAAGTAGAATTTGTAACGGCGAGCGACGTCCAGCGGCAGTTGCAATTCCAGCAGCAGGTCATCGGACGGCTCAAATTCTGTGCGACATTCCGAACAGATTCTTCGCACCAGCCGTTGAGCCAAAATGCCTTCGACGGTGGCGGTAATCAGGAACGCGGGGACTCCCATGTCGCGCAGGCGCGTGATTGCCGTGGGAGCATCGTTTGTATGCAGCGTGCTGAACACAAGGTGTCCGGTGAGCGCACTTTGAACGGCGATTTCGCCGGTTTCGTAGTCTCGAATTTCCCCGACCAGAATCTTGTCCGGGTCGTGGCGAAGGATGGATCGCAGGATGTTCGAAAACGTTACGCCGATGTCCGGATTCACCGGGCACTGCGTGATGCCTTCGATGTCGTATTCGATCGGGTCTTCGCTGGTGATGATTTTTGTCGCGGTGTCGTTGAGTTCGTTGAGTGCAGAATACAGCGTGGTGGTTTTTCCGGAACCTGTCGGGCCGGTCACCAGGACAATTCCGTTTGGCGATTTGATCATGCGCCGGAACGGTTCCAGAATCGCCGGGTCCATGCCGATTTTGTTCAGGTCGAGAGCGACGACCGTTCGGTCGAGAACTCGCATAACCACCGCTTCGCCGAACAGCACCGGCAGCACGCTGACT
>CAYZYB010001183.1:0-2239 GCA_964481505.1 uncultured Planctomycetaceae bacterium
GTGTTGGGTCTATCCTGAGACCAAACGAAGCGTTCTCGTTCACTTTCGATGTTCTCGTCGATCCTGATGCGATCGACAGCACCTCGCAATACAACGAAAATCAGGCGAATGTTTCCGGAGATGGTGCCAATCACACCGGCAGTCCCGCAACGGCGACCGATCAATCCGGCAACGCAGAAGCCATCGTTGATGGAGTCGATAACGATACGCCGACTCCGCTGATTATTCCGGAAATCATCCTCGAAAAGAGCCTCGTTCAGGTGGCTCCCGCAGCCAGCGGAACAGCGGGCAACCTGGATGCGACGTACGAATTCGTTCTGGAAAACACGGGAACGGTCGACCTGATCAATCCGTCCATCGTTGATGACTGGACGACTCAGTTTGGCAACATGTTTGTTCAAATTGTCGACGTTGACCTGTCGGATGACGTGACCGTGCCGACCGGTTCGGGGATCGGTGGGAATCTCGCTTACAACGGAGCTGCGAGCGACAATCTGCTGGATGGGGCCGGCCTGATTGCTCCGGGCGAAATCGTAACCGTCCGCGTCACTGTCGAAGTCGACCCGGATGCAGACTTCGCCAAGCTGGTTGATGGCCAGCTTGTGAACCAGGCCGAAGCCGATGCGACATACGATCCAACTCCCGGTACGCCGGGAGACGAAATCGTTGTTGAGGACGATTCCGACGATCCCAATGATGCAACGAACAACGATACGGAAGCTGACGGCGAACCAGACGACCCGACCGTACTTTCGATCGCCGACATTCAGGTCACCAAAGACATTTCGACAGCGCAGCCACCGATCCCTGCCAGCAGCGGAATACCGGGCAACTACGATGTCGCTTATGCGTTTGCAGTGACCAATACCGGCAGCGAAACGCTTAGTAACCTGACGCTCACAGATGATCTGGCAACGCAACTTGGTGGAGCGTTCGTCGACGTCGTCGATATTCAGATTGTTGCGGGATCGTCAACGAATCCGCCAACCGCAAACAACGCAGCCAACAATCCTGTCAATCCTTACGATGGCACCGGCGCCAGCGACTTGCTGCAGGGCTCTTCGTCAGACGAATTGCGCGCTGGCGAGACCTTCTTCGTGACGCTGATCGTGGAGATTGACCCTGATCATTCCGGAGCTGTCTACAACGCAGACGGAGAACTTGAAAACCGAGCCACCGCTGGCGGACTGGGCGAACAGGGCAACACGGCAAGCGATCTTTCTGACGATACGACCGACGCCACGAATTTGATGGATCCGGCTGATCCCGATAACGAACCTGATGATCCGACTGCGTTGATCATCAGCGACATCGAAGTCGAAAAAGAAGCGATTGCCACGGCTGTCGCAATCAGCGGAACTGCCGGCCACTTCGACGTGACCTACCAATTCACGGTCACAAACACGGGCAACGATACGCTGACAAACGTGCAGCTGACAGACGACTGGAACGCTCAGTTTGGTGCCATGTTCATTCGAATTGTGGACATGGACCTGTCTGACGGTGACGTCGTATCACCCGGCACGTCTGGCATCTCCGGGAACTCCAACTATCTTGGTGGCGCGACAGAGAACATTCTGGACGGAGCCGGTCCGTTGGCAACAGGCGAATCGATCGTCGTCACGCTGATTGTCGAAGTCGATCCGAATGCTGCTCCAGCACTGCTTGTGAACGGCACGCTCGAAAACAGCGCCACCGTCGAAGCCACGGATTCAAACAGCAATGTCATCAGCGACATTTCGAACGACCCGACGGACGGAGACAACACAGAAAGCGAAGGCGATAACGATTTCGATTCGCCAACAAACGTGTCCTTCGCTGATGTTCAACTGACCAAAGATATTGTCGGCGTGCCGGTTCCGGCCAGCGATGGTTCGGTTGGAAACTTTGACGTCACGTATCATCTGGTCGTTGAAAACACGGGCTCAGAAGCACTTTCGAACCTCAGCCTGACAGACGACCTGGCAACACATTTCGGCACAGCCTTCCAGCGAGTTGTCAGTGTTGGCGTGCTGCCTGGCACAGCCTCCAACGCTCCCACAGCGAACAGCAACTACAATGGCACAACCGGTAGCGACATGCTGCTGGGAGCTGCCACCGACGATCTGCAGTCTGGTGAAACCTTCACCGTTGTTCTGGTTGTTGAAGTCGATCCTGATGCCGCCGGAGCCACTTACAACGCCAGCGGTGAACTCGAAAACAGCGCGAACGTAACTGGCGACGGCGAAAACGGCGGCAC
>CAYZYB010001184.1:0-2237 GCA_964481505.1 uncultured Planctomycetaceae bacterium
CTTCACCGTTGTACATGAAGTGTTCTGCCATCGCTGCACCAGAGTACGGAGCGATGTACTGCAGCGGAGCCGGGTCAGCAGAACTGGCGGCAACAACAATCGTGTAGTCCAGAGCACCGTGTTCTCGCAGTGTTTCGACAACACCAGCAATCGCGGCAGCTCGCTGACCACAGGCAACATAGACGCACTTAACGCCGTTGCCTTTTTGATTCAGGATGGTGTCAATCGCGACAGCCGTTTTGCCTGTCTTACGGTCACCAATGATCAATTCTCGCTGACCACGACCAACAGGAGTCATTGAGTCGACCGCTTTGATTCCCGTTTGCAGCGGAACCTTCACCGGCTGACGACCAGCCACCCCAACGGCCTCATGCTCAACCGGACGAGTCTCGCTCGTCATAATCGGGCCTTTGCCGTCCATTGGGTTACCCAGTGGATCGACAACTCGACCAAGCATGGCATCGCCGACTGGCACTGACAGCAGCGCGCCGGTGGATTTGACTTCGTCGCCTTCCTGAATCTTGAGGTAGTCCCCAAGAATCACGACGCCGACGCTGTTTTCTTCGAGGTTGAAGGCCAGACCGCGGATCCCGTTGGGGAATTCCACCATCTCACCAGCCATAGAAGTCGACAGACCGGTACATCGTGCGATGCCGTCGCCTACTTCAATAACTCGGCCAACTTCCGCGGTCTGAATCTGACCACGAAAATCTTCAATCTCCTTCTGGATGACTGAAGCGATCTCGTCCGCTTTGAATTTCATTTAATGTTCTCTCCGTCAAACGACCCGTGAGTGATTTCAAACGGGTTCGCAGAGATGAATCGTAAACAGTGTCACCGACCTGAATAACCAGGCCACCGATCAAAGATTCGTCCACCGATTCCTGTAGAATCGGATCGAATCCGAGTTTGCTTTTTAACTGTGTCGTAATTTCAGCACGTGACTTATCCGACAATGGCTTTGCACTGCGAATCTGCACACGCTGACTGCCCGCCAGTTCTTCCTGAACCTGCACAACCACTTCACGAATCGCACCAATCAAGTCGACACGACCGTGACGCACAAGAACCTTCAGGAGGTTGGCAAAGAACTCTGTTGACTTTGGAGCAACAACACGATCGACCAGTCCGAGCTTGTCTTCGCGGCCGAGCGAATCTGAAGTCAGCAGATCCTGTAAATCAGGAGACTTCGCCAACAGGTCATCCACAAAACTTGCGAGCTCTTCCGGAGCGTCGCTCACGTTGTTTTGCTTCGCCGCAGTCAGATACGACCGAGCGTAAAGACTCGCAACAGCCTTCGCACCGGGATCTTCCAGTACGTGGTCAGGTCGAGTTTTTAGTTGCTCAGACATTGTCTACCCTGTCGCGGCACTTCTGCCCTGTTCACCCAGTCCTAGTCACTCAATCCAGAAAGCTAACCGGATATTTCTGCCAGTGCTTCCTGAATCAAACGTTCCTGATCATCGTCACTTAGAGCCCGACCGAGAACGCGTTCTGTTGCTGCTCCCACCTGAGCGTTCACCGAAGTAAACACATCGGCCAGTGCAGCATCCTTCGCTTGCGCGATATCACCAGTCGCCCGGTCTCGCAGTGCAGTTACGTCGGCTTCCGCCTTCGCCACGATATCCTGACTCGTACGTTCTGCATCGCGTTTTGCTTCTGCCACCATGTCGGCCACAGTCTGTTCGGCACCACGAAGCTTCTCTTCGTATTCCGCCATCAAAGCCTGTGACTTCCGCTGATTCTCTTCCGCTTCAGCAATCGCAGCACGAATACCTGCCTCTCGCTTGTCAAGGCCTTCGATCATCGGTCCCCATGCCACTTTTTTCAGAACAAAGAGGAAGATGACAAAAACAATCAACGACCAGAGAGCAAGATCCGCCTTGAATTCCATTGGTGGTCCAGCAGCACCATGGTCGCCACCACTGTGGTGATCGTCGCCATCATGCGGATCCGATGCACCTGCACCGTGATCATGGCCATCCGTTTCAGCTTCTGCATTACTCACTTCGTCAGCCAATACGACAGCAGTCGCGTCTGGCACAATGAGCATCAGGCAGAGCAAAGAGAACACTGGCAGAACTAGTTTTCGTAGCATCATCTTGTCACGCGCAACGAAGCAGAGAAAAACAAACGAAAGACGAACAGCGTACAGCACTACGCAATCATGCAGACGATCAGTGCGAAGAATGTCGCACCTTCGATCAAAGCTGCAGCAACAATCATTGCTCCACGGA
>CAYZYB010001185.1:0-2237 GCA_964481505.1 uncultured Planctomycetaceae bacterium
CCCCTTCACTGCCTCCCGATCTTCCTGCACTTCTTCAACCTGATCAATCTGCACCTCAACTCTGCTCGCAGAGACAGAGCGACTTTCAAGCGGACGGCCACCGGATTCGGTCGGCGCGCCGATTGTGAGCAAGACCGCCGCCTGCAACCAATTCGGCAGATTGACTGGGGTTTCGGTGCCATCCGTTGATGATATGCTGGTGAAATCAAACGCCTGAACGCTATCAATGGAAACATCGACCCCGAAATCGGGCAACGGTACGGTAAGAACGTCGGTATCGGTTGGCATCAAAATCTCGGTGATCGCAACAACAACGGCGTCTTTCTGCTGGCTGGAAATCCGAAGCACAGACTGTGCCTTCCCGGAATCAAGCGGGATCAGGCCACCTTCTTCGGTCACCCATCTTTCGCACGTTGCAAACGCCGCAGAATTGGGTGCAACGAATGATACGTTGAATGCCGCGTTCGAGGCATGAAGCGACAGGAACTGTGCAAGGAACTTTTGACCACCGGACTCATAGGCTACAACGACAACATCTGCCAACAAACTTTGTTCCGGCGCCGCACGAATAACCAGCGGTCGCGACTCCTGAATCACGCTAAACACGACAGGAGTTTTTCCAATCGGAACCACCTTTGTATCAAATGGAAGATTGGGCCGTGTGCCGGCAAGGTCACTGACAAACACCTCAGAGTCTGATTCCGCAGACACTTCCAGAACGGTTTCCAGAATTTCATGTGGCAATGTGATCTTCGGCAACGATGTATCAACGTTTGGAATTCGCCTGAGTCGCCCCTTTAACTCCACGACCAGTGAGCCGCGAATCCCTTCACGAAGCGCAACATAAATCGAATCACGATTCCGATGCCACGACTGCAGTCGAGGAATATCTCCATTGCTTGCGGTGACACTCTGGATATCAACATCCTGCGACAACTTAAGTGACTGCCGAAACGCAGGTTGCCCGGTAATATCAATCTCACAGCGGCCGAACCATTCTATCGCATCATCCGTCACGACAGCCTTCTGCACCAGTCGCGAAACTTCGCGGGCAGTCTGCTGGCGAGACAATCGTACGGCAACCTGCTGCACATCGGGGGCAATCCGCATCACGCGATCTGTAGCCTTTAGACCAGCGGGCAGTTCAGCCAGCATTGCCGCAGAAACTTCCTCCAACGCATCGGAGCCTGAAAACACATCATCCACCAAAAAGAGTCCGGACGTCGAAGCCAATAGATAAACCGAATTGACACGTCGGCCATTGACGGCTGCGAAACTCTGCGGCGACAACTGCTGCTGCATACTCATGGCGGTATCAGAAACACTACGAACGATGACCCCGCGACTTTCCATCAATTCTTCATTAACCGGAATCTGCAGCTCACCGCCGTCAACGGACCATGGCAACTGCCTGCCATCAAGCGTTGTCACTCGGTCAATCCGAAAGTCCGGACGACCACCGATACGCACCACCTGACTCTTCTGGTTCAACGGCAGAAAACGATATTCGCAGGTCATATCCACACGTCGCGGAGAAACGTCTGCACGACACACGATTTCACATAACCGGTCACCAGAGCTCTCCGCAACTGCTTGATCCTTCAGAGCCACTGAGATCACGGCCTGACTAGAACTAAAGACAGGCGGAAAAGAAACCTGCTGTTCAAAAACCTCACGAGGTGCCGCATGAGCACCAATTAAATTCGCCGTGGAAACAATCGATCCTGCATCGAAAAGCTGCATCGCCGTTGTTGGTGAAGGCGGATGTGGAATAACAAACTGCATCCCGGTCGCAACGTCTTCCGGTACAACTCTAACAGTGTATTCAACCGTGCGCAAGATCGACGGGCCAAGAGTCTCTGGCCCCGATGACGCAATCAGCGCTGCCTCGCGATCCAGGCTGCTCGCCGGCAACAGGGAAGTTGGGGGCAAAACGATAGTCGTGTCGCCTCGAACATTTCGTACAGGAAACACATGCTCGCCATCCACCGTGCAATCAACCAGAGTGAGATTTCCGAGCGGCAACACAAGTGCACTTTGGAGATCCGGCTCAACAGCGACGGTACAAGTCACCACCACCGAAGCCGCCTGACTGGACAACAGCGTCAATTGAAGCCGGCCATCAACAACCAGTGCATCAACGCTTCGCGGCGCAGCTGAGGTGCGAAGATTCTCCAGCCACTTCGTTTCGGCATAGACGACTGGCAGAGCATTATCGGGAATAAGCACGTTTGGAT
>CAYZYB010001186.1:0-2236 GCA_964481505.1 uncultured Planctomycetaceae bacterium
ACGCGTGCGGGAGGTGAGGTTGTCGGCGAATACTGATCCTCTTGAATCGAACGAACCCTCATCTGCTAAAACGGGCCCTGCTAATACTCTCTATCGAGAGTATCTAACAATGCTGCTCGTGCTGCACGCAATCGGGGTTGCCGCTATTTGGGCAACTGCTTTGAGGGAGTCACCAGTGACCGCCGCGTTTTTTCTAAGCGCGGCGGTCTGGGTGGCGTTTCGCGCGCTTAGTTTCAGATCGGCTACGCCGGTTGCGATTGGCATTACGGTTGGCGCTACGATTCTTCTGATGGCGACGAGCGCGTCAGGATTCGTTCGTGTTCCGGATGTTGGTTTCGGTGTGCAGAAATTGTCCGTTCTCATTCTGCTTGTCTTGCTGGCAGTTGTGGCGTGGGTGGATCTGACCGATTTCCACCGAAGAAAAATTGTCGATGAGGGTGCTCGTGCCGCGGTAAACAAATTTGTTAGACGCCATGGGATTCGTATTTTGTGGATGGGCGTTGCCGGATTCATTGCGATCTACGCGTTGCTTCTGCCGCTGGTTGCTGAATGGCGGTTTCGGCAATTGCCACCGCCTGAGAACCCGTTGCAGGTGATGGACCGGCTAACGCTGCAGCAGAGTGTGCTATTCAATCTCTGCGAAAGCGTCACCGCAATTTTCTTTTTTGTTATTGGTGCATGCGTTGGTAGCTTTCTGAATGTTGTCATCTACCGAGTCCCACTGGGGATTTCGGTGCTGGTAAAGCCGTCGCATTGTCCTGGCTGCGATGAAAAGATTAGTGGGCGAGACAATCTGCCGATTGTCGGCTGGCTGAAGCTGAAAGGCTGCTGTCGAAACTGTGGAATTGGCATTTCGTCGCGATATCCGACCGTTGAATTGGTGGTTGGGCTCGTCTTTCTGATTCTCTACTTCGTCCAGCTGATTTCCGGAGGGACGAATTTGCCGGGACGGAACCCGAATCAATATGCTGGCGTTCTTTGGATCTTGTTTTACACAAAATGGGATCTTGTTGGGCTGTACTTCTACCATTGCCTTCTGATGTGCACACTGTTTTCCTGGGCAATGATTCAACGCGACGGTCAGCGCGTGCCGGTTCGTGTGATTGCGTTGATGTTTGTTCTGTTGGCGTCGCCGCCATTGCTCTCACCGCACCTGTTACCTTATCCAGCGGTTGGTGCCGGGCTTTCTGGTGTGGTTCGTTCCTATGAAGCCGCCGAAACTGCAGTCACTATGGGAGTCGGGCTGGCAGCTGGGTTTTGCCTGGCTTTTCTTTACCGGTTGTTCTCACGTTTCGCAGGGCAGAGTACGATTCCCGACCATGTTGCATCATGGATGCTGTTCGGTATGGCTCTCGGTTGGCAGGCGGTTCTTTTCGTCTTTGTCTTGATGCTCGTTTGGCACCTGCTGATGTTCGTTCATCGGTGTGTTTTTGATGTGCATCCTGAGCGTCCAAAGTTTGCATTGGTAAACGTCCATTTGGTGCTGCCGTGGGTTGTATTCATCCATCACTGCGTATGGAGATCTTTGGTGTATGCGGTCACTTAAACTTAATTGTTAGAAAAACGTAAACACGCTGCAGAACCCTTACATGTTTTTGTGATCCGACCGTATACTTGAGTAACTGGTCGGACTCGGAGTTAAGAAAACTCTGATGTCCATGCTCCCCCCGAAAATTCGGATTATCGCCGCCTCGTGCGTCGCTTTGGTGCAGCTTTCGTTGCTGCCCGCGACTTACGTGCTGCATATAGGCTGCGATCATAATCATTGTTCCCATTCTGCGGTGAACAACGCGTGTGTCCACGGGCATTGTTGTTCTTTCCACAAGAACAATGACGCACCTGACGCTGGTAGCAAGCCGCACGATTCGGACGAATGCCGTGTTTGCCAGGTCGCGTTTGCTTCGACCATTGCCACCCCTGACATCCCACAGCTTTTTTGGTCCGGGATGGTGGGAATGCTGAGCTGTTGTTGCTCAGTCGATGTCGATTCTGCTCAGCCCTATCGCCACCTCAGCCGTGGCCCGCCCAGGTGCTGAATGGTTCTTTCACTTACCTGCCACCGCCATTTACAGCCGTTGCTGTGCAGGTCAATGAAGTCGATTCGCCAGGTGAATCGCTGGGCATGCGACGTTTTGTTGTCGTTGTGGCCAGCAGGTGTCGCTGCATGGATCATTGTTGCTCCCCCCATGTTTCGTCCTGGGAGAACTGTGCGCTCGTTGGTCGGTGAGATTCCTCA
>CAYZYB010001187.1:0-2234 GCA_964481505.1 uncultured Planctomycetaceae bacterium
CTACTTGAGGATGTTGATCGAATGACCTATCGTCGATGTGGCTTCCCCCACCATTTGTATCCCCCAAGGATGGCCACCGCTACGCGAAAGGCTCGCCAGTGACTCGAACTTGAGC
This sequence comes from uncultured Planctomycetaceae bacterium, assembly GCA_964481505.1. GTDB lineage: Bacteria > Planctomycetota > Planctomycetia > Planctomycetales > Planctomycetaceae > Fuerstiella. Next base: position 116 of record CAYZYB010001187.1, read on the forward strand.
CAGCCTGGTCCAATTCCAGTTAGGGCTGGCAGGAATAACTCCATCGGTCTGTTCGGGTCGGCTGGAGTTTGCAATTCGGGAACATCACTAATGCGCGCCACAATTTGCCTGCTGTCACCACTTCCTCTAATCCACACTCGTCCGGTTCTGATAACAGTTGTTCCGTGAGTGATCCGAAATTCAAAGTTCTGCTTCCAGCTGCCGCCTGTAGAGCTCGCGGTGATATTCTGCGTGATTATGTTGGATGACTTTGTCAAGAGCCCTTTACATGTCACCACAGAATTAGCTGCCCCGCCAAAGTCTCCGGTATTACCATGGTCCCGGCCATAGTTGGTCTGATCAACACTCATGCTCGCGACTTGATTCTCCAGATCATTCGTGAAGTCCATCGTTCCGTAGGCTTCAATGACCTCTGCGCGTATCCCTCGAGAATCCCAGTCCCCGAACTGGGCGCCGTGGTGGTTCTCAAAGTAGAAGACACCTGCCTCTCGATCTGAGAAGTGGAACGGACCCCCGGTATTATCCAAGGCTCTATCCTTCTTGGTGGGCTGCAGATTCTTGGGACCTTCCCCATAGTTATCCGCATGCACGGATGCCCTAACATGGACATACTTGCCCGTTAACGGTGGATTCCAGCCTGGCGGGTTACCAACCCCGGGCGTCGTGCCCGGTGTTGTCCCGCCACCACTAGGACTTGTTCCTTGCCCGAAGGCTGTCGCACATAGGAATGTCCCCATCAGGAAGAAGAATGTCAGCTGTTTCATTTTAGGCTCCGAGAAGAATGTGGTTTTGGTCGATGTGCAACTGGGCTGCAGGCTCCACAATTAAGTACCCGTCCGAGTACTGCTCCGACGCGAAATGCGAGGAAAATTCGAGCGTGGCATGGAAAAACTCACAGCAATGGACACACAAGGCGGGGTAGCATTGTCTGGGTGCCATCGGCTGTCTTCTAAGAGTTCAAGTGTTGGCTGGTTCGGTTCTCCATTTTTCTTGATTTTTGAGCATTGTGTTGAGGATCACCAGGAGCTTTCGCATGACTGCAACGAGTGCGAGCTTCTTTGGTTTCCCACGTTCCACTAGCGAGTGATAGAAGGCTTTGAGGCGTTCGTTTCTCTGTGTGCAGACGAGTGCAGACATGTAGAGCGTCTTACGAATCATAGCTCGGCCGGCTTGAGTCCGGCGCCGGCCTTGCTTGGTTCCGCTGTCCTGTGCGAGTGGGGCAACGCCGACCAGCTTGGCGATCTGGCCCCGGTTCAGCGTGCCCAGTTCTGGTAGTTCGCAAAGAAGTGTGCTCACCGTCACAGGCCCGACGCCGGCGCATGATGTAAGGATCGCCGCTGCTTCCGAGAGTTCTTTCGACTCTTTGATCATTGCATTGATCCGTCGCTCCAATGTCGCGATCTGGTTCTGCAGAAACTCGATGGAGTCTTCGACAAGCTGCCGGACTTCATCGTCGCGAACCTGCTTCAGGCGATTCTTTTCGGACAGACACGTGGACAAAATCTGGCTGCGTCGATGCACGAGTGCTCTGAGCTTTTTGCGTTCCGATGAGAGCGGTTGTTTGAGGACCGGTGACACGAACGCTCCGAATTCGGCGATAATTTTCGCGTCAATTTGGTCGGTCTTTTCCAGCTTTCCGCAGGCCATTGCGAACCGTCGGACACGAAGCGGGTTCACGACTGAGCAATCGATATCTTCCTCCAGCAGAGCATCGACGAGTTCGGTTTCGTAGCCGCCGGTTGTTTCGAGAACGACGAGAATCGACTCGCCAGAGTCTTGAATTCTCGCGACGAATTTGCGGATGGTTGTTTGATTGTTGTCAATCGCTTTGTGCTTGCCGGAGTTCAGGTCATGAACGTCCAGTTTTCTGCTGGCGACATCGATTCCAATGACGTTGTGGTAGGTTGAATGGATCATCGTTCCCTTCATAGTGGTTCGAGCTCGCGTATGATCGGTGAGTCATGCGGCTCCATCGGCTGTTCGGGCTGGACGAAAATGTGGACCGGCGATCCGGATGGCACACGACATCAAGTGTCACTGGCCTAACGATCTACCGAGTCCGTGCGTGCGCAGGCTCCGAGCCTGCGCACGTCTTCTTTAACATGTTTGAATCGGGTTG
>CAYZYB010001188.1:0-2234 GCA_964481505.1 uncultured Planctomycetaceae bacterium
CCTGAAGGTTGATCAGGATGTGTTGTTCTTCAAAGGAGATGGCACACGTCGTGGCAAAATCGGCATCACCCCAGAACGATCCCAGGGCATTGCCGGCAGTTACGACGCTGATGGCAAAGTGCTAACGCTCGTGACCTACAACGTTCAGGACGCGCCCAATGGATTCGTCAACTCGATGTGGGAAATGCAAAAGGAGCCTTACCGAGGCGACGTGATCAACTCGTACAACGACGGTTCGCCAGAAGAAGGCAAACCACCGCTTGGTCCTTTCTACGAATTGGAAACCTCATCTCCGGCCGCCGCTTTGAAGCCCGGTGAAACGATGACGCATATTCAACAGACCCTGCATTTACATGGGCCCGAATCCGCATTGGACCCGCTGGCCAGACGCTTGTTGGGTGTGAGCCTGGAGCAGATCACAGAACGCTTTAGACCTTAACCTCACAATTTCCTTTTGACGGCGGTCAAGTGCGAGCAATGGAAGCTGGTTTTGGCCAAGAGAAAAGAACGACATGAATCAAAAAAGTCTCCTGGTTTTGATCGCAGCGTCAGTGTGCAGTGGAGCACCGGTTTCTAACGCCGATGAACGCATGGTGCTGCGTTACGATGCGCCAGCGATCGAAAAAGCGGTGGTCAACCGGGGCAAAGGGAAAACCCCCGATAAGTTCGGTTTCATGCAAACAGCGCTGCCATTGGGTAATGGCAGGTTGGGAGCAATGTTCTCCGGAGGGATTGATCGCGAACATTTGATGCTCAACGACATTACGCTGTGGATGAACAGCAAGCGGGGGCGCGACGAAGTATCTCAGTCCGGCACGCGCAAAGGAGCCGCGAAAAATCTGGAAACCGTGCGGCAGGCCTATCGAGCTGGAAAGTATGGCACCAAGGAAGGGAGTATGGAAAGCCTCTCCACCGAGTATCTCAGCAGCACCGAGCCACTTGGAAATTATGCTCCTTTCACCGATGTGATGATTTCCACTGGGCATGATCCCCAAAACGTAAGCAACTATCGCCGCCAATTGGATGCTCGAACCGGCCTCGGATCCGTGCGCTACGAAATCGGCGACGGACGCTACTTCCGCGAATACTTTTGTAGCTTTCCCGACGACCTTTTCGTGGCTCGCTATCGCTCCGAAAAAGCGCAGATGAATCTCACGATTCAAGCCACCTCAAAGCATCGCGGAACTGTTGTTACATCCGACAGGAATCAGATCGTCCTGGCCGGCGCGGCGAAAATGCTGCAGAACAATACGGAGTTTATGCAGCTCATTCAGGTCGATGCTGGCGATGGAGACGTTCAGCCACAGCCAGATGGATCGGTTCGCGTGACAGGTGCGACCGACGTGACGATCTATCTCGCAGGCTATTCCGACTATCTGCCGGTCTATCCGTCCTTCAAGGGACGCGACTTCAAAGCAGACTGCGCAAAGACGATTTCTGCGGCAGCATCACAGAGTTACGACGCGCTTCGACAAACACATGTCGCCGACTTTTCTGAGCGCATGGATCGCTGCCGTTTGGAGTTGGATTTTCAACCGTCCGGGTTGCCTACTGACAAACTTGTCGCCGGCGGGGGAAGCCGGGAACTGGAAAATCTCTACTTCAACTATGCCCGCTATCTGCAATTGAGTTGTTCACGCGGCGCGCCGCTTCCATCGAACTTGCAGGGGCTTTGGAACGACAGTCTCAAGCCAGCCTGGAACTGTGACTACCACACCGATATCAATGTGGAGATGAACTATTGGATGGTGGATCCGGCCAATCTTTCCGAATCGTTTCACCCGTTTGTCCAGTGGACGAAGATCCTCGCTGAATCCGGAGCCCATACGGCGCGTGAAACCTACGGAGTCAACACTGGCTGGAGCATGGGCCTCAATGGTAACGCCTTTGGTTTTACCGCACCGAATAACCACGGCCGACGAATGCAGCAGGGCGGGCATTGGCTTTCTCAAAATCTGTTCGACCACTATGCCTTCACGCAGGACCGCGCCTATTTGGAAGAAATCTATCCGATTATCAAAGGCGCGGCGCAATTCTTTACCGAACATCTCGCGCCGTGGAAAGACGGAACACTGATCGTCTATCCCACCTGGTCTCCGGAAAACTGCTTCCTCGTTCGGCCGCATGGCAAACTGAACAAACAAACCTACGGCGCGTCGTGGGATCAGCAACTCGTGTTGAATCTGTTCACCGACTGCATCGAAGCGTCGACTGTTTTGGGTAAGGACGAAGAC
>CAYZYB010001189.1:0-2230 GCA_964481505.1 uncultured Planctomycetaceae bacterium
CCATTGATCACTCTCACGGTGGCGCGTTCCCGGTGCAACGACTTCACTGATCAGGATTGGCTTTTGCTGAAACGTGTCCGACGGAGATTCGAGTTCACACGTGACACTCACGTCAAGGTGGTGCAACCGTTCCTGCCCTTGCTGGCTGAGTCGGATATCAGACGCCTCTTCACCACGAAGAAATTCGTCGACGGATTTCAGTTTATGCGATTCAGTAGTACTCATGACTTCCTCCGGTGCCCAAGCATACCACAACTCTACTTAGGCTTCACTTTTTTCAGACGACGACCCGTTTTGGAAGCGTGTCCCGTTGTTTGTTCCTCGAATTCTCGTGCGGTCATCGAATGAATGCGTGAATGGCTGTTGCTGTCTTTGGTGACCAGCAGATAGCAACCGACGTAGCGTTCTGTAATTCGAGCTTTCGCGTCCAGAGGGGCGACGATGAGTAACTGCAGCCCAAACTTACGAAACAGCTCAAGGGCATATTCCGAATACTGGTCGTCAATCTTACTGAACATTTCGTCGACTACCACAAAATGAAATCGATCGCTGTTGTCGTCATCCGGATCGATGTCGTACTGATAGGCGATGGCAGCGACCAAAATGGTGAATGCCAGTTTGGCCTTTTCACCACCCGATTGCCCCGTGCTGTCTTCGTAGTAGCTGCGTTCTTCACCGGTGTTGGTGTCGATTTCACGAGCGGCAAAATTGAACCAGCGACGCACATCGATGACTTTGTTTCGCCAGCGTTCTTCATCTCGCAGTCGATGAATGAACGATTCGATTCGCACAAAGCGAGCTTCGTTGGCTTCGAAGGATGCCGCAAAGGAATCATCGACACAGTCGTCCAGCTGACTACGAAATTCTTTGATCTCCCGATCATGAACGTCCAGCACTTCGAGCTTCATGTGTGTGTCAGGATTGTATTCCAGCTGATACAGTGCTTCGTTCAGCAGATCGATTCGATCCTGAATTTCGTGACGGTCCTTTTCGAGTTCACCGCGGAATAATTGAATTTCGCGAGTGACCTTGTCGTTTAGGCGTTCTTTGAAACGTTGTTCGTTACGGGGAAGGTCTTCTTCGCGGATGCCTTCCAGCAGTTCCAGAAAGCTTCCCAGATATTCCGGCGCCGGTTCCAGGTCAGATTTCTCTTCCGGGAATTTTGATAGAAACGTACCCATCGCTTTGACGAGTTTGGCGGTGATCGGATCAACGGTGCCTCGCAGACGATCGCGTTCGACTTCGCGTGCCTTTCGGAATTCCCTTTCACGCTCAGCGATGTTGAACACTTCCAGCGGCGTGTCACTCAGCAGATCATTCAGCAGATCAAAGGCTTCCTTATGCGCCGCAAGGTCTCCGGATTCTTCCAGCGACTGTAGTTTTTGCTGAGCGGTTTCCAGGGCACGTTGTCCCTGCTTCAATTCTGTTTCCAGGCCACCTTCCTGTTTCGCAACAGCGTCACGTTCTACGGACAGCAGTTTTTCCTGAGACCGATGTTCGGCAAGTTTTTTCCTGAGCACTCGAACAGTGTCGTTGTCCTGTTCCAGTTGTTTTCGCTCTGCTTCAAGCTGCATGATTGCCGCATCGTGCGACATGAAATCGATTTCGACGAATTCGCGCACCTGAAACGCATCGTCGATGGCATTCAACCTTTGGTTTATCGTCTGCTCTTCTTCCCGCAGTGCTCGCAGCCGGTCGTCGATAAGCTGCACCTTCTTTTTCAGGTGCTGAATGGTTTCTGCCAGTCGACGTTTTTTGTCACGGTTGTCCCAACCCAGTACAAAGTTGGCGGGATCTGCGACGCGGTCGCGGTCGTCTTTTGTGTGATGATCGCGATTTCGGACGTGACGTTCCGGAGTAATCGCGGGACCATGTACAGTTTGAAAGTCCTCAATGGAGTCACAACAACGATAGTCAAACCGCTCTTCCAATTCAGCGCGAACCCACGGCAGCAGCGCGTGCCCTTCTCGCAGCTTTAACTTGCGAGCCAGCGAATCCGGATCCAGAATGGATCCGTCCAGTCGCCTCTGCCGTTCTCGGACCCGCAGATAAACAATCTTCTGCCCGAAACCTCGACTGTCTTCCAGTCGATGCTGGTTCATGTACTTGCTGATGATGCGATAATGACGGTCCGGCACCAGCAGGCTCAAAGCGAAACTATGCAGCACCATTTCGACCGATGCTTCCCAGCGGCTTTCGTCCGGCAGGACAGAAATCAGTTCCGCGGCGA
>CAYZYB010001190.1:0-2222 GCA_964481505.1 uncultured Planctomycetaceae bacterium
GTCCAGATCGCCTTCGTTCCACTCTTTGAAGACTTCGTGCAGTTCCTGATTGGTCAAACCAAGACCGTGCTTGAGGATGTAGTAGGCTTCGCAAATCAGCTGCATATCGCCGTATTCGATGCCGTTGTGAACCATTTTCACATAGTGCCCTGCGCCCGCTTCGCCGACCCAGTCGCAACATGGAATGTCATCATTTTCGCCGACCTTGGCGCTGATCTTTTGCAGAATGTCTTTAACAAACGGCCATGCTTCCGGATGACCACCAGGCATGATTGATGGCCCCTTCAATGCACCTTCTTCCCCGCCGGACACTCCGGTACCGATGAAGCGAAGCCCGGCAGCTGCCAGTTCTTCGTGTCGACGATTGGTATCGGCGTAGTCGGCGTTTCCACCGTCGATGATGATGTCGCCCTTGTCCAGCAGCGGCTTCAGCGATTCAATCACAGCATCCGTACCACGCCCCGCCTGAACCATAATCATAACTCGACGCGGTGCTTCCAGACTGTTGACGAAGTCCTCGAGAGTCTCGTAGCCGTGGATGCGTCCTTCGGTGCCTTCTTCGACGACACCTTCCGGCCGACTGCTGAGTCCCTCAACAAAGTCGGTCATCTTTGCGGTGGTGCGATTGTAAACAGCAACATTAAACCCTTTGTTGGCCATATTCATGACCAGGTTTTGCCCCATTACCGCGAGGCCAATCAGGCCGATATCGTGCTTTGCCATTTTGATGATTTCAGATGTTGAATTTGTGATTTCAGAATTTGGCCGCGACTGTCAGAATGACGGAGCCCGCGGTACTGCGTGCGATCTGACATCTGAAATTTCGGATCTCAGATTGCCCTCGCTGGATACCAGATCAGCGTTGGATTCGAGCACTTCCGCCATCGGCGAAGGCTTCGACGTCGGCAACTGTCGCCATTGTGGTGTCGCCAGGGAACGTTGTCAGCAGTGCTCCGTGAGCCCAACCGAGATTCAACGCTTCCTGCGGTTCTCGGCCGCCCAGCAAACCGTAAATCAACCCACTGGCAAATCCGTCGCCGCCACCAACACGGTCCAGAACTGACAATTCGGCTTCAGGTGCCTGATACGTCTTACCATCGAGCCACAGAACAGCACTCCAGTTGTGTCGGTTGGTGTTCAGAACTTCTCGTAGAGTGGTGGCGACAGCCTTCACCTGCGGCAGTTCTTTTGTGACAGCTTCCATCATGCCAAAGAAAGCTGATGGGTCCAGCTTACCCTTTTTCTCAACGTCCTGCCCCTGAAGACCGAGTCCCTTTTGCAGGTCTTCTTCGTTGCCGACCAGCACGTCACAGTGTTCGACGATCGGGCGCAGTGTGTCCTGAGCCAGCTTTTCTGCTTTGTCCGAACCGTCGTACAGAGACCACAGTTTGTGACGATAATTGAGGTCGAATGAGGTGATCGCTCCAGCCGCTTTCGCAGCCTTCATGCCTTCGACGATAACTTCCGGAGTTGTCTTTGACAGTGCGGCGAAAATTCCACCGCAGTGGAACCAGCGGCAACCGGCGGCGAAAATTTCGTCCCAGTTAAAATCGCCTGCCTTCAGTTGAGCGGCTGCTTCATTGCTTCGGTTGTAAAACACGACCGGAGCACGAACACCACAACCCTGGTCGCTGTATACGGTTGCCATGTTCGGCCCGTGAACACCATCATGTTCGTAATTTTTGTAGAACGGAGTCACCCCCATCGCTCGCACGCGTTCGTTGATCAGACCGCCCAGAGGACTGTCGATCATTGCGGTGACGATACCAGTATTCAGCCCGAAGCAATCCGACAGGTTGGCCGAACAGTTGAACTCCCCGCCACTCACGTGAACCGCCAGAGAGTTCGCTTTACGGAATGGGATACGACCGGGGTCGAGGCGATTAACGAGTGCTCCAAGAGAGATAAAATCGAATCCGCTGCCGGCTGGTTTGATATCGAGCATTACTTTTCCTGTCCTTACTGTCGTCTGGTAGAGACCGGTCACGCAACCAGTCACATGTGTCGGATTGCCGAACGTATGGCAATCGCTTCCGGCGTCGTTCAAACAGCCGGCGAAATTTCTCGTCTGAGTTGTGGGCCTGTCCTGCAAAAAAGGCAGCGGCCGACATCGTTTGAATCCGCAATCTGTGTCTGCTGGAACCTTGCAACGCCACGAGCTCACCCGTGATGGACCATCCTGGAACCAACTCAATTACTCAGATGCCGAATATGGTATGGAT
>CAYZYB010001191.1:0-2222 GCA_964481505.1 uncultured Planctomycetaceae bacterium
GTCACATGCCAACGATAGCCTTCCGCACAGGCGCCACGTTCTGAAAGCTGCCAGCGTCTCGCTCACGCTACCACTGCTGGAATCACTCGCGCCAAAATCTGTGGCCGCTGATGTTCCTGAAGCACAACAACAGGCCGCTGCAAAACGACTGATTTGTGTAGGCTCCAACCTTGGTTTGTATCGCCCGGAATTCTACCCCGAGACGCCTGGGCGAGATTACAAATCGACGAAGCTGTTGAGTGTGCTCGAAAAACATCGCGATGACTTCACCGTTTTCTCCGGAATGGATCACCGCGCTGGAAACGGGCACAGCAACTGGGACAACTATCTTTGCGGTCAACAGATCGGTTCGATGTCGCTGGACCAAATGGCGGCGGAAAAAGTTGGCACGTCCACGCGTTTTGAATCGCTGCAGCTTTGCGCAGGAGACATTCCTCGCCAGCGCATGGTGTTCACTCGCGAAGGCGTTCCCCTGCCGATGATCAACCGTCCGAGCGTCGTGTTCAACCGCATGTTTGCGACGGGTGAAAACCGCGTGCGGCGTGAATACCTGCTGCGTAGCGGTAAGAGTGCGCTTGACACTGTTAAGAGTGAAGCAAATCGACTTAACACAAAGATCAGCAAGTCGGACCGACACAAGCTGGCCGAGTATTTCTCGTCGCTGCGGCAGTTGGAGCAGCGGATGGAACGTCAGCTAAACCACCTCGCCGATGACGCCGTCAAAGTTGACTACACACTGCCGCCGTTCGATCCGGTCGCCCCCACGCTAATGTTGGAATGCGAACAAATCATGTTCGACATGATGGCACTCGCACTGCAAACCGATGCGACGCGAGTTGCCACCCTGTTCATCGCCGGACTGGGGCAGGTGTTCACGCTGGACGGCCAAACACTGCGTGCCGGTTACCACGCGTTATCGCATCACGGCAACGATCCGGATCTGATTCGGGATCTCGTCTGTGTCGAAACGGAACACATGCGTTGTCTCGATCGATTCCTCACCCAGCTGAAAGAGAAGACGGACCACGAAGATCAGCCCCTGCTGGATTCCACCATCGTGATGTTCGGCACTGGAATGGGCGATGCCAGTCGACATTCCAATCGAGACCTTCCCACGTTGGTTGCGGGTGGTGGCTTCAAACATGGCCAGCACATCGCCGGCGATCCGAAGGACGACAAATCGCCTTTGCTGGGCGACGTATTCATCAGCATGCTGCGACAAATGGGAATCGACGCCAGTCAGTTCTCAAACGCGACGCAGGGAATTGCGGATTGGGCATGATCATGCGTCGTCATTTCCTCACTATCGTCATGATCGCCTGTTTCGCCGCTGCGGCCTTAACTTCCTGTGCGGCCGACGAAGCAGCATCCGAACCAATTCCTCCAAAGGTTCGCGCAGTACTGACAAATCTCTGCGCAGACTGCCACAGCGGCAGCGATCCCGACGGCGGACTGCTGCTGGACGGGCACACGGCTTCATTTTCAGGAATGAGTCAGCCCGTCACATGGGAGCAGGTTCATTCGATGGTAGCGAAGGGCATCATGCCACCGCCAGACAGCGAGCAACCCACGTCACAGCAGCGTCGGACTCTGGTGAAATGGCTGGAGGCATCCCTCACTAAGCACAGCCCCATCGGCGGAACACCTTTGCGACGACTCAGCCGGCGCGAGTATGCCAACACGATTCGCCACGTCTTTGGTCTCAGAGATTTCGAACTTTCCGACAGTTTTCCGCCCGACAACATCGTTCAGGGATTCGACAATCAGGCAGAAGAACTGGTCGTCGCGGTTTCCCATTTAGAGGCGTTTGCAGACACGGCTGCAAGAGTCGCGGACGAATTCTTCGCGCCGCCGCGACCTTCGGTAAATGCAGAAGCCTGGAAGATTCCGGCGAAGGATCTGGTGATCAGCTATTCGTCCGCGTGTTTGATTGATGGAGCGATGCGACTGGCGTCATCGGGAACAAAGTTCCAACGCAACGCCACCTGGCCAGCACGATTCGAAGCTCCCGCAAACGGAAAATACACCGTAGAAATCACCGTTTCAGCCGTCAACCCGCCGGAGGAAACACCGTTACTGGACGTCGCCGTATTCGTTGACGGAAGCGATACGTCAGACTCTGTCAAGACACTCACGGTCAGTTCAGATCAGCCGGAAACCTTTCGATTCGACGTCGATCTTGATCGCAGCCATTCGCTTGTGTTCCGTTATCCGAACGGCCC
>CAYZYB010001192.1:0-2222 GCA_964481505.1 uncultured Planctomycetaceae bacterium
ATCATGAACAGCACGCCCTTCGGCAAGCCAGCTCAACTGGGGCATTTGCTTCAAAATTTGGTTCGCAAGAAAGGTCTGGCGGAAGAATCCTCCGGGCAGAAGCTGAACCAGTTGTGGAAAACAACAGCTGGAAAACGTGTTGGTGCCAAGAGTTTTGTTCGCAGGCTTCGCAGTGGAGTTCTGGAAGTGGGAGTGAGCAATGGAGCAATCCTCGAAGAACTGAACTGCTACCTAAAACACGATCTGCTTCCTGCGATGCAGCAGCAACATCCCGAACCACCGATTAACGCATTGAAATTTGTGAAGGTACGATAAGTCACGGTTCTTTGCTGAGTGTGAAGACGATCAGTGGATCTTTTTCGCAAATTTCGACGTACCAAACACCACAAAATAACGCTTAGTTCAAGCCGACCTCAAAGAAAACAGCGCCCAGAAAGCCCACACGTGTCAGAAACGGAACCAGAGAAGAAAGACTACACCGGCTCGGATATTCAACATCTTAAAGGTGTTGAAGGTATCCGGAAACGTCCGGCGATGTATATCGGCGGCACCGATTCGGCTGGCCTGCATCATCTGGTTTACGAAGTTGTTGACAACAGCATCGACGAAGCCGTCAATGGCCATGCTTCCGAAGTGCTGGTGTTGATCAACGTTGATGAGAGCATTTCGATTTCTGATGATGGTCGAGGTATTCCGGTCAGTGAAGTCAAAGGCGACGGTCGTCCGGCCATTGAAGTTGTGCTGACAGAAATCCACGCAGGCGGAAAATTCGACCGTGAAAGTGGATATACGTTGGGAACAGGCGGGCTTCACGGGGTCGGCATCACGGCGGTCAACGCAGTTAGCTCATGGCTAACCGCCGAAATCAATCGTGACGGTCACGTCTACGTGATGGACTTCGAAAAAGGCGTACGTACGTCTGACTTGCGCCAGATGGGCCGATCCGATCGCACAGGAACCCAACTTTCGTTTCAGCCAGACCCCACCATTTTTCCGGACACGATTTTTTCCTTCGATACACTCACGCGACGCCTGCAGGAACTCGCATTCCTGACACCCGGGATCAAGATCACGTTGCAGGATGATCGCGTCGACCGGACAGAAACCTTTCATTACGAACAAGGTATCGTCGAGTTCGTAAAGCACTTGAATCGGACTCAGACACCTATTATCTCTGATGTCATCCGAGTGTTTGGCGAGGCTGACGGTGTTCAGGTTGACATCGCGTTGCAGCAAAACGATGGCTATACCGAAAATGTTCGTTCGTTCGCGAACAACATTTTCAACATCAACGGAGGCTCCCATCTAAGCGGTTTTCGTGGAGCACTCACGCGTTCATTGAACACTTACGCTAAGAAGAACAACCTCTTCAAGGAAATCGCCCCTGCTGGAGAGGACTTCCGGGAAGGTCTCACAGCTGTCATTACTGTCCGAGTGCCCGACCCGCAATTTGAAGGACAGACAAAAGGAAAGCTGACCAATCCTGAAGTGGAAGGGATTGTCCAGTCCGTTTTCGGGGAGGGCCTCACAAAGTACCTCGAAGAGAACCCGGCCAGCGCCAAAAAGCTGGTTGCCAAAGCCATCAATGCCGCAGAAGCTCGCGAAGCTGCCAAGAAGTCGCGAGAAATGGTGCGTCGAAAGGGCGCCATCACAACCGGCGGACTGCCGGAAAAACTGCGAGACTGTCGTAGTCGAGAGCTCGATAAAACAGAAGTCTACCTGGTGGAAGGAGACTCGGCGGGCGGCTCCGCAGACACCGGACGCGATTCCAACATTCAGGCCATTCTGCCGCTGCGTGGTAAAATTCTGAACGTCGAAAAAGCGCAGCTGGTCAAGGTTCTGGACAACAACGAAATCAGCAATCTGTTTCGAGCGATCGGTGTTTCTCCCGGCGGTGGTCCGGACGGTATGGACATCAGCAAGCGTCGCTACGGCAAGATCATCGTCATGACTGACGCGGACGTCGACGGTAGCCACATTCGCACGCTGCTGCTGACATTCATCTTCCGCCACATGCGGCCGCTCGTCGAAGGCGGATTTGTGTACATCGCTCAGCCACCTCTGTACCGAGTCATCCAAAAGGGCCGCAAAAAGCCTCGCTACGTGCAGACTCACGAAACCATGATGGCAGAATTGACGGAACTCGGCCTGGAAGGTTCCACGCTGATCGCCCAGTCAGACAACACCCGGTTCGAAAACGCCAACCTCACGCGAGTCATCAA
>CAYZYB010001193.1:0-2215 GCA_964481505.1 uncultured Planctomycetaceae bacterium
CTTCATACCGGACTCAAGTTCTCGCTGGAACATTTTCGACATATCCGGGCGAAAGGCCTGATACGTTGGACCGAGAAAACCGGGGCGAGCGGAATTACGAACCAGTGGCCGTCCCTGCATCAGGTCGACGAAAGATGGTGTCGCATCAGACGACGATCCTTTGAGCATGGACACCACGGAACCCATTGCAGGTCGACCGCCAAGAGCCTTCAGGTCATTTTCGCGAAAGCCGGACTGGCATTGGAATGCGTGATGTTTTCCGTCTGAACCGACAAGCGTTCTGATGAACGCGAATTGATCAGCCGCTGCAGCAACGTTTGGCATCAGTTCGCTGATATGCACGTCTGGCAACGCAGTCTGAATCGGCGAAAATTCGCCACGAATCTCTCGCGGTGCGTGAGGTTTCGGATCGATTGTGTCCAGCTGAGGCGGACCGCCATCCAAATGGATATTGATCACCGCCTTGCGCGATCCGCGAATACCCTGCGCTGCTTCTGCCCGCAGGAGGTCGACCATATTCCAGCCACCAAAGCCGAAGGCGCCAGCAATCAGAAATGATCGGCGTGTTGTACCGGTGCAGTTTCTGAATTTCTTCCCGGTCACGTTCAACATCGCGGGGTGCCTTGTCGGGTGGGAATGTGGAGGGCAGGACTGCCGATGCTCGGCATCAGCTTTCACTATTTTGATCGGCAATCGCTCAGATGGCCAACATTCAGTCGTTACTGGTGGCGAAATTTGCCGGATTTCGAGTGCTTTCGCCCTGCGAAATACATCTATCCGGGCAATGTTTGACCGCAATGACACCACGTTTCGATCAACTTGTCTAGACTGTTGTTCCCACCCGGCGCCTCCGCCGCCGAATCTCCCTCAAAAATCAAACGCTGAATTTCACTCATTCATGCGCTTTCTGCTGCATTGTTTTGCGATAACCCTATGCCTGCTTCTGACGATAGGCTGCGGGACGACCCAACAGCGCTCCGGTACAGAGCAGCTGCTGCTGTCTGATTCCGTCGATCGCACGGTCGACCAACTGGATTTTGCCGTTCTTTCCGGCCGTCGTGTTTTTCTGGACACGACCTATATCCGTCCAGTCAAGGGATCGATGTTCGTCAACGCGGACTACATCATTAGTGCATTGCGGCACAAGCTGACGGTGTCAGGTTGCCTGGTTCAGAACAGTGCTGCCGAGGCGGATTACATTTTGGAAGGCCGCATCGGAGCCCTTGGGACTGATTCGCTTGAAGTGACCTATGGTCTACCGGCGAGCAACGCTTTGAGCGCTGCCGCGAACCTTGTGACGGGAGTTCCGGCGTTGCCATCCATTCCGGAAATCAGTGTTGGTAAACGCAACGCAGCACTCTCGACTTCGAAGATCGTCTTGTTTGCCTATCACCGTGAATCGGGCACTCCGGTTTGGCAGTCCGGCACCGCTATTGCAAAGAGCGACGCGAAGGACACGTGGTTGATGGGAGCTGGGCCGTTACAACGTGGTTCCATTTACAACGGTGCTTCGTTTGCCGGCATTGAGTTAAAGGCGCCCGCTATGTTCGCTTCACGCAGAAAACAGAAGCTCTCACGAGAACCTTTAACAATCGCGGATGCTCATCAATTCATGCATCCCGCTGTCCTCGAACAACAGCTTGCGGATGCCAGGGCTGCCGAAGAATCGGAAGTTGTGCCCGCAGCGCATGAAGAAGAGAAGCCGTCGAAGTAATCGTTGATTCGAAAACTCGACGCAGCCACTCAGGCGTCACCAGACCGGATCACAGACGCAGTTATTTTCCGGCAGCCCACTTCAGGCCGTTAATCACGGTGTCCAGAAAGACTTTGTCTTCGAATGTTTCATTGGCGTGTCCGTAAGTCGTGCCAAATACGCGTGCTTTGCCGTACGTGTTCGTCCAGATGACTGGATGCAGGTCGCCCGTTTTTTCGCTGACGGAGGTTGCCAAAGCGACCATATTTGGCCACGCTTTTTCGATGACGTACAGTTCATCGTTTGGCGTTGTCCATTCTTGGGGGAAGTCCTTCATGACTGGATGGTCGGGCTTCACGTTTTTTACAAGGTAGTTGCTTTTGTGGTCGTGTCTGCGACTGGTGACCCCCAGCATCTGTCGCCAGTCGTCGATCTTTGCATCGCGATAAGTGTGCATGGCACAGTGGATGACCACAGCGTTGGCGCCGTCGTGATGAGCCTTTGCGATACCTTTTATGTAGT
>CAYZYB010001194.1:0-2215 GCA_964481505.1 uncultured Planctomycetaceae bacterium
AAAGATCATCGAAGCGATGAAGATGATTCATGAAGGACGGATCGGTCGTGTCTACTACAGTAGAAGCTGGTACGCGAACCTGCGTGGCCCAATCGGAACCGGGAAAGAAACAGCCGTTCCGCCGCATATTGACTACGAACTCTGGCAGGGGCCGGCACCGCGGCAGCCGTACACATCGAATCGGCTTCCGTACAATTGGCACTGGGTTTGGCATTATGGCAACGGCGAGCTTGGCAACAACGGAGTCCATTCGATCGACCTCTCACGATGGGGCCTGCAGGTTGACTATCCCACTCGCGTGGTATCATCCGGCGGCCGTTACCGTTTTGACGACGATCAGGAAACAGCCGACACGCACATGGTTTCGTTTCAATTCGAAGACGATCGACAGATCATCTGGGAGTGCCTGAGCTGTAATCGACTGGGAATGGACGGAAGTGGATTCGG
Organism: uncultured Planctomycetaceae bacterium; assembly: GCA_964481505.1. Classification (GTDB taxonomy): domain Bacteria; phylum Planctomycetota; class Planctomycetia; order Planctomycetales; family Planctomycetaceae; genus Fuerstiella. Next base: position 448 of record CAYZYB010001194.1, read on the forward strand.
TGTTAGTTTCCATGGCGAAGACGGCTCACTGAAGCTCAGCAGCTGGGGGTACAGCCTGTATGACGCGAAAGGCAAGCAGCAGGAAGCCGTGGAAGGAGTGAGGGCGGATGAAGCGCACATTGCAAACTTTGTCGCTGCGATCCGAGCGGATGACCCGACGATGCTGAACGCCGAAATCGAAATCGGTCACAAGAGTACGCTGCTGTGTCACCTTGGCAATATTGCTCACAGAACCGGCGACTCCATTAACTGTGACCCCACAAACGGGCATGTCATCGATAATCCGGCCGCCGAAAAGCTCTGGAAGCGAGACTACGAACCGGGCTGGGAGCCCAGAGTTTAGTCTGTGTAAACAGTCCAGCACTAAGCCACTGCGCCGCCGTCCTGCTCTGTGACGGCGCCGACATCCGGGAGACGCTTCTAATATTAGTCGACGTTCCATAGTTTTCTTTGCCGCTTCCCAGAAATCGTTAGAGACGGCCATCGTTTTACAGGAACTTTGTTCAGTCGCAGCAACGACGTTGTCTCGCAGGTGTCTAGCGGCAACAATGACAGCGGACAACCTTCTGCCTCAATCGAGACTGATTTCATGAAGCCATTCGCTTACATTTCCTGTGCATTTCTGGCCACTTCTTTTGTTGTGCAAGCCGACAATGCACCGACAAATACTCCCGGAATCGTAAAAGAGAAGCCGGCGAATGGCCGATCCGTTGCAATTGATGGCGGCTACATGGTTGCTTATGAAGTGAAAATCCCGGAAACCAATGAGACATTCTGGATGGAGCCTATTCCGGGAGGCGAATTCCTGATGGGAAGCCCGAACTCAGAAGCCGGTCGTGAAGGAATTGAAGGACCTCAGCGAAAAGTGGCTGTCGATCCATTTTGGATGGCACGACATGAAGTGACCTGGTCGGAATACAAACAATTCATGTCGTTGTATCACGCATTCAAGAAGTTTGAACGTCAGCAGCAGCGAAAGATTACCGACGACAATCGAATCGACGCCATCACCGCTCCCACGATGTTGTATGAAGCGGAGTTCACTTTCGAATACGGCGAAGAGGATGAACAATCAGCTGTCACCATCACTCAGTATTCCGCCAAGCAATTCTCGAAATGGCTCTCCCTAACAACAGGATCGCAGTTTCGTCTGCCTACAGAAGCGGAATGGGAATACGCCTGCCGAGCAGGAACAACGACCGCCTATCACTTCGGTGACGATCCATCAAAGCTTGGTGACTATGCGTGGTTTTCTGGCAATATGGGAGAAGGCGGTCAACGAACAATTGGCCTCAAGAAACCAAATCCGTGGGGGCTGTACGACATGTACGGCAACGTGGCGGAATGGGTGTTGGATTCTTACGAATCCTATCAGGTATCTGACAAGACGTTGAATGCTGCAAAGGACTGGATCCGTACGCCGAACCTTGATCCACGTGCCCTGCGCGGCGGAAGTTGGGAATTCGATGCCGCTCAGTGTCGCAGCGCATCCAGGCTTGCGTCCGATTCTGAAGCGTGGCGTGAATACGATCCAAACCTGCCCAAAAGTCCCTGGTGGTTCACAACCGATCCCGCTCGAGGCGTTGGGTTTCGACTTGTTCGTACGCTGCAGCCGCTTTCGCGAGAGCAGATTGAAGAAGTGTGGAAGATTGACAACGAGGACACCGAGTTTGATGTCAAAGACCGCCTCGCAGAAGGTCGCGGAGTGATGGGGTTGGTAGACAAGGACCTGCCGAAAGCCATCAAGGCATTGGAAGATGATTAGTAG
>CAYZYB010001195.1:0-2213 GCA_964481505.1 uncultured Planctomycetaceae bacterium
AGTAATTCGACGCAAGGATAGAAATTCTTCTCATTGGATTTGATTTTCAAAGCCGGTTTGCGCTGGTCTTTTAGGAACAATTGGATCTTCCCTTCCCCGACCAGCGTCCGGACTTCAGAAATGTCTTCGTAGGAAATTACCGAGCCGTTCGGGTGTTCCAGTCCATTTGGAGTCAGGGAAGTCTTCGACCCAAACGGAATGCTTTGCCCCTGCTCTATCGCAGTCCAAAACTTCTGGATCAGTCCATCTGAAATTGTCGCCTTCAGCGCCTGAAGCTCGATTGCACCTCCGCCGGTGCTGTTGCATCGGAGAGTACCTTCCGGGCCATCAATCGCGATTTTTACGTCGATTCTTTTCTCTTCCCCTTTTTCATTGAGCACCTGCGTAATGTCGCACGTCAGCCCCTCGATTTCCTCGTATTTCAGGACCGTCTTTTTGCCAAAGAAGCTGTGATTCTGCAGCTCAGTTTCGAAGGCCTCCAGCCGCGGGCGATTGGCCCGCCCAAGTACAAAAAGTGGAACAGCGGCAAGCAACGCGATGATCGAGCTCCACAAGCCACCATTTCGTGGCTGATTAAAATACGCGTAAAATCCGTTCCCAGCGAATACCAACAATAGAACAGCAATCAGAATGCAAAGTACTCCGTGACCACTGGAATAACTTGAAAGCATTCGCCCGGTCGGTGCCGTGAATTCCAGATTTTCACCCCGCTCCATTCTTGCCTGAATACGTTGCTGGATCACCTGGACAGCTGCGTCGGCTTCGTCCGATTCTGAGAGCTGCAGAACGTGCTTGATGTCATCTGCCCAAAATCGGTACACGTCGCCGATCCTCGCCACGAAATTGATTGAGTCCACTGGCATGGACTCACCCGTTTCCACCGAAAGGCTTTCCGCGTTCAGTTCCCAACTGACGCTGACAAACGTTCCGTCCCATTTGGTTTCGCCGGTGATCTTTCCATCCTGACGGTACTGTTGCATTGCCGAACTTGCAGACATTTCGATGCCGTCCTCTTATTACTGCGAAATTTGCGTGAATTGAATTAGCCCAGGTGTCTATCGATAAATCTCGGACAAACTGTAGTGGACAAGGCCACGAGCCCCAACTGTTCTACCGATTTCGTAGATTGGTCGCCACTATTCGATCCGTAGTGAGTCTTCACGACCATTGCTGTCGCGAGTATTCCGAAGCTTCAGCCACCCACGGGTTCAAGACGATTTCAAAGTACAAATAACCTGACCGAACTATAGCCGTACCCGTTTCGAAATCGGTAGCCTGTTAGTGTCGTTGTGGGTCATCACACAGGCCATGAAAGGTGGCTGGCTATTAAAGGTGGCTGGAACCTTTGTTTACTTGGAACCTTTGTTTACTCTGTATCTCGAATGTCCATCTTCCTTTAGATGGATCAATAGGTCGGCTCCACAACGGTCGACAATCAGAGACCGCACTATCGCCACATGAATAACTAGTTTAGAAGGAAGGCACACTAGCGATGAGAGGAGCCCGTTCGTTATCCACCAAACTTGAAGAAGTCATTGAAGAGTATTCGCCAGACAGATTGGATCTAGTGATTCGCGAAGCGCTCATTTATGTCAGCAGGGAGTACGCAAATGACGCCGAGATTGAACAGACAATCAGTTCGATAGCAATCCCGATCACGACGAGTCCGAGCATGCAATCGCGATGTGACGAACTTTCGAGAAAAGCTGACGAAACGTACACTCGGTTAGAGGACACTGGGAGACTGGAAGAGTCGAAGCATGAGTTTCGTCGAATGTGTGTTTTCAATGGGCTGGCAAATCTGTTTTCATCTGAGAGCCTCGAGCGAAACGTCGATGAAATGCTTTATGATATGGGGCATGGTGCAGAATCGACTGATTTATTTGTCGACACGTTGATACGTAATCTATCGACGTGACTCTTGTTTGATGGCATCAAACGGGTTGTGGAATGCTCCCTTTGAATAGGTCCATTCGGGATTATCAAAGGTGGGGATTATCAAAGGTGGCTGGAACGAATGGCACTGTCGCGCCTGCTTTGCGCGTAACGTGGTCAATGACGGAAACGAATTTTGGTTAGATTTCGTTTTGTCAGAACGTGTTTGAGGATTTCATTGCGTCTCTGGCGATAAAAACAAAGCCCTCTCTGGTAAGCGTACCGCGAAAAACCAGGGAGGGTTTTCTTATGGACGCTCGTGTATCCGATTCCGGCCG
>CAYZYB010001196.1:0-2212 GCA_964481505.1 uncultured Planctomycetaceae bacterium
CGTCTGCTGTTGGCACAGGTGGTATGCCGTCCACCAGGCTGCCATTCATCATGTCAAGCTGATGAGCGAATTCATGCAACACCAGGTTCTCACCATGCGACTCACCACGACCTCCGGCCAGCACGTCGGGCCACGACAATACCACCGGTCCCTGCCATTCGGCCTGACCAAGCATCGCCACATCCGTCTCCGTGATGATGCCGCCAGTCGAAACACTTTTTTGCTTCTGAACATATTCGTCCGGATACACCAAAATCGACAGTACATGATCAAAGTACTCATCCGGCATGCCAAACATCAACAGTCCGGCCTGAGCCGCAATGGTGACTCGCACTTCGTCCGTCATCGTGAATCCGTTGCAGCCTTCCCAGTTTTTTTCGGCAACGAAGATCTGGACAAAGCGCTGCAGTTGCTTTCGCTGATCATCGGAAAGAAAGGCAACGTGACGCACATTCGCCGCCATGATTTGATGCCAGTCGTTCGGAAAGGAGTCATTTAGAATCCTGCTGCGGCGACGTTTTCTTAGCCACGAAAACAGCATATAGCGTCCAGCAATCTGAGAGGAACAAATGAGAAACGGCGTCCGCTTGAAAAACGGACGCCGTTTGATGTGAATAATTGCAGTCGTCGCCAGTCGGGCAACGAAAGTCAGCCTCCGAAGGGCCATCTTAGCGAATTAAATGGGGTCGTCGCTATCAGCTGACGGACGGCGACGTTCGCCACCGTCTCCACGACCACCCTGGCCGCCGCGACCACCACCTTCACCGCCGCGGCCACCGCGACCGCCACCTTCACCACCACGGCCTCCCTGACCGCCGCGACCGCCACGGCCACCCTGCAGCGAACGCATGTCCACTTCGAAGACTTCACCCTGCATTTCCTTGAACTTAGCCTGCTGATCATCAGTCAGAACGGCCATGATTCGCTTTGTGCTCACAGTTCTCGCCTCTTCGCTTTTCTTTCGAAGATCAGCAATTATCTTCTCGCGATCCACAGCTTCATCACCCTGATCTCGCCCGCGGCCGAAGCTTGCTCGCATCTCTTCTCTCATCTTGTCCTGAGCTTCCTGATTTTCTTTTTCGACTTCATCAAGCTTCGTAATCTGTTCATCGGTGAAGCTCAGTTTTTTGCGCATGTCTTCGGATTTCAGCACGGCAGCGAGACCATTCCGAGCATTGACCTGCAGAGCGATTTCGTCGAGTCGTTTAATCTGGCCCTCGTCAAGTAACGCCGACAGCATCTCGTCGGTTTTCTTCGTGAGTGCTTCGGCGTCCTTTCGCATGGTGGCGAACATCGCTTCGCGTTCTTCCTCGCTCATCTCTCGAATCTTGGAGAAGTCCGGACGAGTAGCGTTGCGTTCATCACGGTACGCTTCCAGAGCGGCAGTGATTGTCGCACCCTGAGCATCATCGATTTCGATTTCTTCCTGCACGTCTTCCGATCGCAGCAACTGCGCGCGGCTTATCATCTGAGTGCCGCCTCGCTGACCACCACCACCTCTTTGGCTACCACCTCGTTGACCACCACCGCCGCCTCTTTGCCTACCGCCTCGCTGACCACCACCACCGCCATCGCCACCAGGCGGTTGAGCTTCCACAACCGTTGCGAAACACATCGCCGCCAAACAAGCAACGAAAGACATCTGAAACAAGCGATTCGTTTTCATTAGAGACTCCGGTACGAATGAGTTCGTCAAGTTGTGTAGAGATAGGTAGAGGTTTGAACCCAGCCCATATCTCGAAGATTCGCGAAAAGGCCTTGTTCGGCGGAGTTTGATATGAAACTCCGCAAAAAAACAGCCATATTCTACGAAGGAGCCGATATCCGGTGGGTCGGTTCAGGTCGCCCGGGCCGGAAACTCTGAGTCCGCCGAAACTCCACGGCCGCTCCAATGGCATTTGCTGCCGCGGAAACTTCAGTCTCGACCAGCTTCTCCAATGCTGCGGGATCGCAGGCCACTCGAGCATTCACAATCACATCGACTGCCTTTGCCTGACAATTCGATGGCAGTGAAAGCTCGGCCGCGTTTTCGCTGCTGACCAAATTCGCCACGCCAAAGAAGCCTTCCCATAACCCGATTGTCTTCAAGTGAGCGGCTTCGGCCCCCGCTTCGGCAAGCGAATTCCTCAAACGTTCCACGACATCCAGCAGGAATTCGTCAAGGACAAACTCTTCGGCAGACGTCAGGCGAACGCTGCTGTTCAGCCAACCC
>CAYZYB010001197.1:0-2207 GCA_964481505.1 uncultured Planctomycetaceae bacterium
GTCTGGTCCTGTCCCAGTATCAGCGCACCGGGTTCGATGCAGGCGGCGTTGCCCAGTGCCGTTCCGGTGGGTGTTTCGTCGCGAGACAGTGTCCAGGCCTGAACGATGTCGTCGGCTTCGCAGATTTCTGTTTTCAGGATCTGCAGCAGCCGTCGCAGCTTGGTGGAACTGCCGTGAAACAGAAACACCGACTTCTGACAGCGAACGGCATGCTTCTCCAGCACCCTTGCGACGCGTCGCAGGCGGGACGGAGAAGAAATGTCGTAGCAAATCAGAACATACATGGCACTCCATCAACGCCCAGTGTGCTGAATTCTGACGCAACACTATACGGACGCTGCGTCTGTCAGTTTTTGAGGACGAGTGCGTTCGGTGGCTGAAGCCACGGGCCACAGATTGAAGCGTCGGAGAATCCGTGTCGCAGTGGTTACTGGCGGCCCGTGACTATTGCATGCGGCGACATACCTGTGGGAGCAACTGATGGTGTCAGACACACGAAAGAACAACGTTGAAGGTCGACATACTGGTCGCGGCCTGGCTCCGGTCGACGAGCGTCCGGCGTATTGTCCGCAAACGCCGCGATACAACGGGATCGATACGGTTCGGCCGTTGAAACCTTCAGCAATCGACAAACGAGGCAACGCGATGACAAAGATGATCAAATCCTGTTTGTGCTTCTGTTTGCTTTTCGTGCTTGTCGGTGTCGCCTTCGGCTGGTGGCTGGCCACGCACCCGGATTTCCGCGGCGATCAGTCGCAGCGTAACCATTCGTCGTCAGCCGCAGAGTCACAGACCGAAAGCGCGCCGCCGTTCGTCGAAGAATTGCCATTGCTCACACATCACGCGGAAAGCGAAACGATTTTCGCGGCTGAGCCACTGCCAGAAAAACGACCTGCGGACGTTGAAGACACGATGGCCGACTCAACAGCTGTCGACCTGACGACGCAACGGATTCCCTATCGCCACTTTGTTCGGGAACGTCGTGGAGAACTGGAGTCGCAGGTCGACGATCTGGTGAATTCACTTCAGGAGACTCTGCAGGACAAGGAGCTGGTAGAGATTGTTCTGTTGCGGCGCATCTATACGGCGCGGACGTTTCTGCGTGAAACTCGTGACTGGCTTCACCGCCAGCATCGAGAACATCTACTGACAGACGAGCAAACAAGAATGCTCGATGAGCTGATTCGCGAACTGAATCAACTGGAAACTGAATCCCCAACTTTTTTGGAGTCAAAAGAATGAAAACGCAAACACTTTTTCATGGCCACACAACGATCGTCGCTGTGGCGACACTGAGCCTGATGATGCTGGCCGGATCGCACGCGTACGCTCAGTCGGGCCAGGTTACCACGTTGCCTCCGGATCGAATGTCGTCACAACTGGAAACGCTGCACGATGCGATTGTGGAGGCTACAGAGGAACTGAAGAACGAAAATGTTAGGACGTATGTTGAATCGTATCAGGTTATGGTGCAGCAATATGGAGTGGTTGCCGATCTGGTCGGCGACGCCGCGGAAGCATCCGGCGAGATGGCGGTGCGGCTGGACGCTTTGAAAGCGGATCTGCAACAGCTGGACACGGCGGCTCCGGCGGATGCAGATCAGCGAGCCGCTCTTCTAAACGACATTGCTGCGATTCGAGGAGATCTGACCGGGCGATTGAGTGCTCTGGATTCACAGTACAAAGAGGCGGGTGACGAGTTTCGCGAGAACATGAAGGGCAAGCTGGCGGGCATTGTGATTCGAATTGAACAGATGCAGGCGCTCGAAAAGTCTCTGTCCGAAGGCACCGGGCCGGTGGTTCCCGGCTATGCGATGAGCCAGTACAGCCGGCAGCTGAACGATATGCAGCAGGTCCTGCACGAAGAACAGGAGAGCCTGAATGTTGTTTCGCGTTCTGTTCGGCTGCTGGTGGAATCGAACGTGGCGCAGATGCGACGCAGTCTGCGAATGCTGCAGTTGCAGAATAAGCTGCCGCTCGATCAGTTTCGTCGCCTGCAGCAGTCTCAACAGGAAGTCCAGCAGGTCATGACACAACTGGATTCGGCTCATCGTCGCATGTCGGCGGCCGTGGTCGACATTCTTGCAGGTCAGGTGGATGTTCCCGCCATGAACGATGCTGAGCTGGAATCGCGGATTAACAAGGCGTTGGGCCGCAAGACTGTGCCAAAGCCGCAAGAGCCGTCTGGTAACCAGTCACCCTGACCA
>CAYZYB010001198.1:0-2203 GCA_964481505.1 uncultured Planctomycetaceae bacterium
TCATTACCCTCGCAATCATACAGAGATTAATGAGAATTGCCGTTGTATGAGTTTTGGGACAGAGCCTGGGTTCGTCACCAGGCAACGACGGAGTGCCTTCGCGCTGTACGTCCTTGCACAGTTCGAAGCTTCCGAAGCTGCGAAACCTCTGGCGCGGCAACGATTGTCATGGCCCGCCAGTCCGACATATCGAAAGCCAACGTGACACTCACCCGCAGGCTGGCTATGATATCACCCAGGGCGGTCAGTCGGTCCGATTGGTTGCGCAACGAGCACCGTCGTCCCCACGGCTGATAAAACGGAAAATTTCAACCCACAATCTATGAATCGGCCCCGTGCCGATTCATAGACTGCAATTCGTTAGGCGGCAAGAGTATCAGTGAATCTCCTCTTCAAATTGTCCCCGCCAATACTCACGCTTTTCGTCGGCTGCAATACCGAGACACCACCAGCGCCCAAATCCGCAATCAGAGCGGATATGTCCGATACAACCACCATGCGTGACCTCGATTGTGACTCATCTATTTTTGCGGGGCCTGTCGATAAACGTGTCATCGCTGAGATATCCCAGCGATTCCCACTGCCCGCTGACTTCGTACAGCACATGACCGCCATGCACGGCGGACAACCAAACATCAACTCAGTTAATCTTCGGGGTGAGACATTCTACGTTGCTGAGTTCTTAACTTTTTTGGACAGCAAGTCTGAGCTTGCGGGCGAGCTTCGGCCACATTTTGAGTACACGGACACAGACGAACGAGTGGTAAAGTCAGTGACATCGGTGATGCAGTACGATCGAAACTTCTTTCTCGATGAATTCGTGCCATTTGCGGCGACACAAACCGAAATGTGTCTTGATCGCGGGGATGTCAGTTTCTTCTGCCTCGACTACCGAGCGTCGCGTGACATTCCATCTGTAGTATTGTGGGACGCACATGCCGCAACCGACGAGTACTTCAATTGGGACTCTCTCCCATTCGATCAGCGATTTGGGCCCGATGATGAATACATCAATGTAGATCGCGATTCTTTCGTTTATCCTGTCGCAGACTCGTACAGTGAGTTCGTCAATATGCTCAAGGCCACTCGGTAGCCTGAGAGTCTAAAGTCAAGTGCGACAGTTTCGTTATTGATGGAAGGCTTCGTGAGGCGGTTTGAATTTGAGTCTCTTGCGTAGTCTGTTGTTGATTCGTTTAATGGCTTTGGCGGTCGTGAAAAACGCCCTCCAAACTGCAACGGTTTAGGGCAGTGCCAGTAGGTCAGGCTTTGCCTGACGAACAGGATCGCCGCAACGTGGTTGCATGTAGAACAGCGGTGGAACACCGTTGCACGGTTCCGTCCGGCAAAGCCTGAGCCTACTGCCTTTCGAAACAATTCCAGGGCAGGCTTCATCGTGTGAACCTGCTGTTCCGCATCCAGACAACTAATGCGCATCACCAGCATTTTGTTTTTTTTTGGTCGACGACAAAGCCGATGACCGTGCTTCTCTCGACCTAATTGCCTCATCAACTGGCCGTGAGCTGGTTCATTATATCGAGTCCCTGAAGGCGGAGAACAAGATCCTGAGGGCTCGGATTTTCGGGCGGGTTCACGCGAAGCCGGCAGAACGCAAATACCTTTTGAAGCTCGGCAAGGTGTTAGGGACAGCCACCGAAGAGCTGATTGGTCTAGTCACGCCGCAGGCTTTCTATTGATGGGCGCGGTGAATGCCGTGTCTTACTCCAGGAAGTTGCATTCACGCTCAAGGCTTGGTTTGAATTTGGAGAGTGCGGGTTCGGATTCGATGAGTGTCCTTGCGTCGCGGAGTGCTTCTTTGGCGTCGGCGAAGTTTGTGGTGGACGTGGCGCCATTTTTGGTTGCTCGCTCGCGTGCGTGTTCGGCGAGACGCAGGAGTACGTGAAATTCTGTTTCGAGGATTCTCAGTTCCGCCGCGCGTTCCTGTTGCACCTGCCACCAGCTGACTGTGGCGACTCCACTGGCTGCAAGCAGTGCCAGCGTACAAATGATCGACGCGATCACTGCGGACTTGCGGCGCTGATAGAGTTTCCGGAGGCGATAAGGAAGGCTCGGCGCGACCGCCGAGACGGGGCGATGTTCGAGATAGGCGGCCAGGTCTGCAGCCAGGTCTTCCGCTGTGGCGTAGCGGTCGGTGCGATCGCTGGCGAGGGACTTCAACAAGACCCAGTCGAGTTCTCGACGAAGT
>CAYZYB010001199.1:0-2202 GCA_964481505.1 uncultured Planctomycetaceae bacterium
GTAATTAACGCTCGACGAAGCCATTGACGGATGTGATGATTCTTCGCCGCGTTGATCATGGCCGCCTCACTTTCCGTGTGCGACTGCCGATTCGTTAGCAAGACGAATGAAAGGTACTCTCCTGTCGATGGAAGAAGCCGCCTGTCTCGGTGACTAAGCCACGTTGAGGTGCGATCCTGAAGGCGGATTTTAGCCAGCCCGCGTAACGAGTTCAGATTCTGTTTTTGTATCCATGAGCGTACTGGGGCAACGAGTGAGTCGTGCGATAACCGCCACAGAGAGTTCGTTGAGTCTTCTGTCAGTGACGGCTGCCGCGTGACGAGCTTCAGATCGCGGTCGAGAAAACGGAGAATTGCTTCAAACTCATTTTCGCCTCCCAGAAACCCCGATGCGTGAAGTAGCTGTGACGTGGAGCTCGCAGAATGACAGATGTCCCCATCTGCAGAAGGCAGCAGGCGTTGCAAGAGCTCTCTGACTGCCGCCTGATGATTTTGAATGACATGTGGCGCTGTAGATCTCAGACGTTCGTCAAAATATTGCTCAATCAAACCATCCACACCACCCGAGGATGCCATTGTTTCAGACGTCCACGGTCGACGTCCAAGTGCCATTGTCAGCATCGCGATTCCGGCGGGATCCGCGCGGTTTAGTTCGTGTAATTTCAAAGCGGCATCGACAATGAATTGCTTTTGTTCCGTCTTCAATTCGAGATCAAGCATTCCATACGCCTGACCGAGCAACGCGAGGGTTCTTTCGCAATGACTCAAATCAAAGGAAACACAAAAGAACCCGGTTTGTCCTTCAACGAACTGTACCTCCAACTCGCGCATGAGATGGTTGACGTGGCCAAAGTAGTCTTCGCGAACGGCCAACAGAATCTGAATGCGTCTCCCGTCACACTGCCTCAGATCTGTGATGAATGTTTCAATGTCGGCCATTTCAGTCCTGGCGCACCACTGCTCAAACTGGTCGACGACAATCAGCAGCTTTTCACCCAGTGGAAGGTCCTTCCCCTCGCGAATATTGACGAACAATTCGGCGAGCGGATGCTGCGATTCTGTCGTGACGTGGAGGGCGTCGGCAATCGCGAGTCTCAAACCACGCTCGAAGTCAGGCGCACCCCCATCAACATGTACGCAATGAACGCGCCGCTGCATTAAAGGCAGCAGCCCGGCTCGAATGAGTGACGACTTGCCTGCACCAGACGGGCCAATGAGAGCCAGAACGGAAGATGGACATTTGTCCTGCTGAATCGATCGTTCCAGTCCGGCGAGCGGCTCGGGTAGACCACGACTGTCGAACGGGCCCGGTAGCAGGTTGCAAAAATAGTCGGCAGCTGATTCTTCAAATGGTCTCATACCGCGGGGCGCGATATGTGGGATTTGCGGGTTGTCGTCGTCGAACACTTCGGCTGCGGATTCAAGCGCATCGGCTAATGCGGAGGCACTTTGGTATCTGTCGGCCGCTCGCGGCGCGGTCGCTTTCAGGCAGATTCGACGTAGAGCAATTGGAATTCTCGCGTCAACATCGTCAGCCACCTTTGAGACCTCTGCTCTAGCTGCGTCTGGAAAAACTCTATCGCCGGCTGCGACCGCCAGGAGTTCACACAGGACAATTCCAAGACTGTAGATATCTGACGTCTGGTCCACGCGATGGCTCTCACCACGCTTCTGCTCCGGGCTCATGTACCTTGGAGTTCCCGCGTATCGCGCTGTTGAATTGTCACTTTGTAGCTGCAGAGCTAAACCGAAATCCAACAGGACCGGTTGACCGTCAGGTCGCAACAGAATATTCAACGGGCTGATGTCGCGATGGACAACCCCCTTAAGATGCGCGTGGTGAAGCGCTCTCGCGGCGGCAGCGGTTAATTCCACTGCTCGTGCTTCGGTTAAGTTTCCCGCCTTGATCCTTTCCGCCAGCAGTTCGCCCGATATCAAGCCCGTGACGATATAGAATGAAAAATCTTCTGACGTTCCGACGTCATACACAGGCACGATGCCCGGGTGCTGAAGTCCGGCAAGCGTTTGAGCCTCCTGCACGGCGGCCTGAATTCGCTGAGGCTCAGAATTCCACCGGTGTCGAGGAATCTTAATCGCGACAGGTCGCTTCAATTCCGGGTCAAAAGCTTCATACACGACACCAAAGGATCCGCTGCCGATTCTCTTGCGAACTTCGTAGCGTCCAATGTTAACTGGTGCAGTC